>JAYVDT010000664.1:0-2354 GCA_043749265.1 Rhodanobacteraceae bacterium
TCCACTTCAGGCACGACCGTCAATCTGACGGCCTCGCCTGCGTCGATCACCGCAGGCGGATCGTCTGTGCTGGCGGTAAACGCCAGCAACGCTACCCAAGTGACGATCGCGGGATCGGATGGCAGCAACTACACGTTGTCCCCAAGAGGCGGCAACCAGACCGTCACGCCCACGGCTACAACTACCTACACGGCAACGGCTACAGGGGCCAGCGCTAGTGTTACCTCTACGGCAACCGTCACAGTGGCGGCTGCAAGCGCAACGGCGGTCTCGATCACAGCCAATCCAGGTTCGATCACTGCAGGCGGCTCATCGACCCTCACTGTTTCTGCAACGAACGCGACGCAGGTGACGGTAACGGGCACCGATGGTAACAGCTACACATTGGCCCAAAGCGGTGGCACTCAAATCGTAACTCCCACTGTCACCACGACCTATACGGCCAACGCGACCGGCATTAACGGCAGCAGCGTGGCTTCCACCACGGTCAGCGTCGGTTCGTCAGGCGGTTCCGGTGGGGTGGCTAAGGTTAATCACGTGATCTTCATGCTGCAGGAAAATCATAGCTTCGATAATTACTTCGGTATGTTGAATCCCTATCGGCGCGCAAAAGGCTGGAATCTAGGGGTCGACGGCCTAATATACGACATCGATGGAATCGACGACAAGCTTACGAAGATCAGCAACTCCAGCGACGAGGGTACCGTTTTCGCCCCGTTCAAGTTGAACAGTACCTGTGTCGACGACATGTCGTCCGCCTTCCTCGAAAGCTACGGCGATGTCAATCGTTATGATTTCAGTTCTACGCGCAAATATCTGATGGACGGCTTTGTACACACCGCGGAGGGCTTTGCGAAGAATTGTTCTCAGCCAAACAGTGGCTGCCAGGGACAGTTCACCGATCTTAACGGTCGCCGGGCCATGGGTTACTACGACGAGGGTTTCCTAAACTACTACTACTACATGGCATCTCAATTCGCTTTGTCCGATCGTTGGTTCTCCCCTGTCTCAAGCAAGACCGTATCAAACCGTATTGCAACCTTCACCGGGGGCACCACTCAGGGATTGGTTGCGGATCCTGGATCGAACGACCATTTGCCTCAACTCAACATTCCCACCATCTTCTCAGAACTTGACCAGGCGAATGTTCCCTGGAAGATCTACTACATAACAACTCAGGGAGGCTGCGTTGCAGGATCGGTGTGTAGTGGTTCGAATGCTGCGGCCTATCCTGACACGACCTTTGATTTCTTCAGCTACGCCCACAAGTATTTGTATAAGAATCCGAACGGTGCCGCCTGCGTCGGTCCGACTCAGCCGTCCAGCGTGGTAGGTGACACCGCGAACGCCTTTTGCATCGATCCCAACAAGATTGCGCCTTTGTCGACCTACTACACGGATTTGAAGGACGCCGCACTTCCAAGCTTCGCCTTCATCGAAGCAGGTTCTGGACTGGACGATGAACATCCGGGTTCAGGTCAATCGGTCCTGAACGGACAGACGCAGATTGCGTCCATCCTGAATGCGTTCATGAACAGCCCGTCGTGGAGCGATTCAGTCTTTTTCCTTGGCTATGATGAGGGTGGCGGCCCGTTCGACCACGTTCCTCCTGTCCCGGGCCATTCCAACCAGAACACGGACCCGATGGTTGGCAGCACATCCGTGCAAAACATCCCAGATATCTCGTCTATCGCGGTAAATGCAGATAGTTACGGACCCTGCTACCCGTCCGGGGGAGTACCGACATTTCACTGCGATCTACCGTCGATCAGCGGTCCCGGTGGTCACTCTACCGATGCCGTAGCCATTCAGGGCTTCAAAGCGCAGCTTGGCTTCCGAATTCCCAATATGGTGATTTCACCCTTCACGCGCGCACATTACGTTTCGCATATTCCCATGGATCACACGGCGGTGCTGAAGTTTGTAGCAGACCGCTTCATCGGGCCATCGGCTAATCTGACGGCTCGTGATGCGGCCCAACCTGATCTGCTCAACTTCTTCGATTTCAGCTCCGTCCCATGGGCTATACCGCCAATTCCGCCTAATCCTGTTACACCCGCCTCGCTGGGATACGACCCCTGCACGCCTCAGACGTTCTAGAGTAGTGGCATAAAATTCGAACCACAATAGCTTCTGTCTAGTTGTGCGTCTGTCATGGCGAAATGGGCGAAGAGCAGATGTTGCAATTGGATGATGAATCGTCCACGCTCAATGTGGCTTCTCAAGCAACGTACGGCGCGTCTAACTGCCAATGCCGGGGTTGCGCCTCACGGTCCACCTCCGCGAAGCAATTCGTCATGAACTATAGGCCTAAGCAGTATCTGATGAAGACAAAGCAGCGAATGGAGTTTCGT
>JAYVDT010000665.1:0-2352 GCA_043749265.1 Rhodanobacteraceae bacterium
GGTAGCGGCGTCCGAACTTCTGGCCGGGCGGCAGAGGCTCACCGGTATAGTAGGGATCCACCGCCCACGTTGGGTCGCCATCCTTGGTGTGGGTGCCTATCGCGTGGCGTTCGGTCAACCGCGGGCAGAGATCGGCCCGCAGCAAACTCCTCTTGGGGACACAGGCATATGGCTACTTCCAAGCCCAAGCGGAGCGAATGGAAGCTACCCATTGGTGGATCTTGTCGGTGAGTTGCGCGAATTCTATGCCGAGATAGGTAGGCACGTTTTATATTAGGTTAGCTATTCCTACGGTTAACGGCTGTCGCACCGAGAGACGCTAATGAGCGGGTTCTTTGGTGCAGACGAATCCCTTACCGAAGAGCACCCCTATATGGAAGTCTGCACTTCCATGGAAAGGAAGGCCGGGCGGAAGCAGCCTTGCTGCCATTGCCTCGACATTGTTCAGCAATTGCAATTCATTCGCATTGTCCAACGCCTGATCCCATGAGGCATAGTCTTTGTCGTACTCAAACCCCAGCGACGTGACTGCCGTCGTAGCTCCATTGTCTGTTCGCGTGATCGTGACGTCTAGACTCATGGAAACCTCGTATATCTTGAACTACAACCAGCAAACACATTAACTACAACCAGCATGCACAGTCAAGATTGCTTCTGATGCCAGAGCACACGCTGTGATTGCAGAAGCCTTGTCGACGCATTCCCGTGAGTGTAAGAAACGGAATCTGCACTGCTCGATGCTGTCACCGTCCAGACCGTTTACTTCACCAAAGAACAGACAAAACATACGATCACAAGAACTTCAAGGCGTACCTTCGCTACCGGAGCAGAAACCCACCCCACGGCATACCCGCCGTTTGTGCTGGGCACCATGTGTGCACTTTTGACCAGAATTGAGGTAGCGTTGGTTGTTATCGTTTGACGTGTAAGAGTGGTGATGAGCAGGTTCAAGACGAGATGTTCAGCTGTGTGACGTTGACGCGTCGGGTTCCTTCAAGATCATGTGTTGCTCGAGAACCGTAAGCTGACCAACACGGTTATGAATGACGATTTCAATACCCTTGAATTTGGCGTCCGGTCGTCCTTCCATCGCACCCGAGTAGGTGCTCCGGGTTCTGCTGTTGCAGGCGTTCTACTCGGTTAGTTGAAAAGCGTTGCCCCTCGATCCTAAACTACTCTCGCAAGCATCCCACTGACAGGAGCAGTTATGCCCGAACAGCCCGCCCTCAAACTCGCCGACCTGCCCGCTAACACCAAAAAGACCGTCACGATCGGCGGAACCCACGGCGAAATGAAGATCCTGCTGGTGCGCACCGACGACAATCAGGTCGGCACACCTACCCTCTTCGCATTCGAAGCCGAGTGTCCGCACGCCAAAGCTCCCCTTGAGAAGGGTGTCGTCTGCAACGGCCGGCTGGTCTGCCCCTGGCACGCGGGCACCTTCGCCCTGGAGACCGGCGCCCTGCTCGAGCCGCCGCCGTTGCGGGATCTGAAGCGCTACCGCGTCCAGCTCTCGGGCGACGATATCCTCGTCGATCCAACCCCCATTCCGGCTCTTCATATTCCTGAAGAGAAGGGAGCCCCACTCGCCCCGGACAAACACCTCGTCTTCGTAGGCGAGGGCGCCGCCACGGCAGCAGCCCTCTGCTTCCTGCGCGACGCGGGGTTTGCCGGCCGAACGGTCGTCATCGAGCCGGTTTCCGACGAGCCCATTGATCGCACAGAACTCACCAAGAAGGCCCTCAACGGCCAAAAGCCACTCGATAAACTCCCTCTCTTCCATCCTCTTGCAGATTCCTCCGAGCCAGTACCCCCGCAACCTGAACGCCTTCATGCACGCCTGATCCACCTCGACCACGCCTTACGCACGCTCACCCTTGATAACGGCGCAAAACTCACCTACGACGCCCTTCTGCTCGCCACCGGCGGCCGCCCCAAACGCCTCACCATCCCCGGCGCCGACCTCCCACATGTCTTCACGATCCGCCACAGCCGCGATCTCGCCGGCATGGAGCCGCTCCTCACGCCATCCACGCACGTCGCGATCGTCGGCGACAGCTTCATCGCCTTCGAGTCTGCCTGTGCCCTGCGCGAACGCGGCCTTCACGTCACCGTGATCGCCAGGAGCAAGCGGCCCTTCGTAAAAAAGTTCGGTCCCGCCGTAGCCGATGGGCTCATGGACCTTTATCGCCGCCACGGCGTCAATCTGCATACCGAAGCCGAGGCAGCGGCCATCACTCCTGTCGCCGTCAGACTCAAGTCCGGAGCCGAGATCCCCGCCGATGTCCTCATCACAGCCATCGGCGTCGAGCCCATCATTGACTACGCCCCGGACCTGCCCCACGGTGAGCA
>JAYVDT010000666.1:0-2348 GCA_043749265.1 Rhodanobacteraceae bacterium
GCGCAGTCTCTGCAGTTGCAGCAGGCTTACGGCGGTGGAGTGGGCATCTCGGTACTGCACAACGCGATTCGCCAACTCGACTTCAAGGCCGATGCCCACTACGAGAAGCAGGCATTCTTCAATCCAGCATCAAACCAGAACTTATTTGGTTCTACGTTCTCGGAAAAATATTTATATCTCCTGCCTAAGGGGTTGGTCTTCAATGAATTTGCGAGCATTTCGCCGGCGTGGAATAACACCAATGCCTACTCGGCACATGCAAATGCGAGTCTCGGGTTCCCGGTGTACAGGGGTATTGGATTTAATCTTGGAGCGGTGGATGACTACCTGAACAATGCGCCGGCGGGCTTCAAAAAGAATTCGACTCAATTCACAACCGGTATAACCTATACGGTCAAACCACGCTGATGGGACTCTTCAAGAAAAAACTGAAACAGGAACATAAAGTCATGCTGCAGGCCGAACGGGCCGGTGGCGCGCTGCTTCCCGAGTATCACAGGGCCACCCCGGAGTGTCCGCACCCCGAGCGCTGGCACATGTACGACTCAATGACCGCAGAGACGGAGGTGCTGGAGTTTTTGCGCACGCTGGTCACGACGCTGAAGCCTGAGCTGATCGTTGAGACTGGATCGTTTCTCGGCGTCAGCACGCTTTGGATGGCTGAGGGTATGCGCTCCAATGGGTTCGGCAAGATCATCTCATGCGAGTTCGATCCGGTGGTGTTTGCGAAGGCGCAGGAGAAGATCGGTGCGTCAGGTCTGGCACAGTTTATTGAATTGCGGAATGAGTCGTCGCTTCAGATGAAGGTTGAGGGAACGATCGATATCTTCTTCTCGGACTCAGATATGCCGATTCGCGAGGCTGAGGTGAAGCGGTTTCTGCCACAAATTCGTCCGACCGGACTGATACTGATGCACGATGCCAGTTCGCACCTCAAGACCGTGCGCGATGCGGCGTTCTCGCTGGAGGCCGAGGGGCTTGTTTCTTGTATTTTTCTGCCAACTCCGCGTGGGCTGGTGCTGGCGCAGAGGCGCGAGGGCCGTGCTTAGGACGCCCGCAAGGAAACATCATGTTTAATCGGGTTCAGAACTGAAGGTCGATGCGGGAAGCGCCGCGTCGTTATACAGGGAGCTTGTGACGACTCCTTGCCATCCGTAGCGTACGTAGCGGGGACTGGCTGTGTGGCTGCTCTTCACGACGACTGTTTCGCCATCGATGACAGCGTCTGCCGGTGCGAAGTGATGATCTTGGCCGGCGAGTTCGAAGCCTTCAATCGTTTTACCGTGTGCGGATAAGCCCTTGCTGTTGTCGAACCAGACGCGCATACCGGTGGCCTCGGTCGTGGCCTGGCGGAAGAGTGGAGATGCGTATTGGACGGACTCGCCATAGACGAGCGCACGGGCGCCAAGAGCGAGGCGAGCTGCTACGGTCTGCTTGTCGGCTGGATGCACGTTGTCCGGATCGCCGACATCGAGAGTGACTGCCATGGCGGTATCGCGCAGGGCGAGAGCACGTCGCTGGGCATCGCGGACGAGACCCCAGTTTTCACCGGGTGAGTTGAAGCTCGAGATCTGTGCGTACAGGAATGGCAGATCGCCTTGCGCGAAGTGGCTTCGCCAATCCTGGATGAGCGCTTTGAAGAGGGCTGCGTAGTACGGTGCACGGTCCGGTGCACTGTTGGTTTCGCCTTGATACCAGAGGAAGCCCTTGATCGAATATTTGGTGATAGGCGCGACCATTCCGTTAAAAAGTCCGGCTGGTTGCCAAGACGTCTGGTCGGGATGCCAGGGGTGATGGGGAGCAGACTTGCCGACTGCTTTGGCTTGCTCGTCTTCGCGCTTCTCTGCGGCTTCCTGCTCACCTTGTTGGGCCAACGGCGCAGTGAAGCGGGCGCGACTTGCAAATGCGGGTAGCAGCGCGGGGTTTGTGCCAAGGGCATTCATTGAGACCCACGAGTCGGCAGGCGTCCCGCCCCACGTAGAATCGATGAGCCCTAACGGAACATGCTGGTCAGCCGCGATGGCTCTACCGAAGAAATATGCGATGGCGGAGAAGTTCGCAGCTGTCTCGGGCGTGCAGAGGGTCCAGGTTGAAGAAATATCCGCGAGCGGGAAGTCACTGCTCCTGTGATCGATGAGGAGCAGCCGCAGATTTGGATTGGTTGCCGCCTTAATCTCTGCGGCCGCGTTCTTGATACTGGCACTTGGCGGAAAGCCGTTTAGCGGCATCTCCATATTGCTCTGGCCGGACGCAAACCAGACGTCGCCGATCAGAATGTCCTGCACCTCTTTTGTGTCGTTGCCATCTCCCTTAACGGTGAGGATATATGGTCCGCCGGCTGCTTCCGG
>JAYVDT010000667.1:0-2347 GCA_043749265.1 Rhodanobacteraceae bacterium
AGAGTTGCAGCGGCCTCATAAAGTCTTCGCGCAGATACTCGCCCGGATGGATAGCTATAACTCTGTGGGTCTTTTTTCTTGCAATCATCTTGGCGTCTCCGTCAGGGATAGTCCGTTACTTCCACATTGAGCGCATTCGCTCCAACCCACTCGAATCAAAATCGATACTGGTCATGGATGCCAATGCTCCATTGCCCTTTGCGATCCGCCGTACGATGTTTCACCGGTTTTCGAATGGATTACTTAACTCCTGAACATCCTGAGCCGCATCAATATATCTCCAAGCGCCTCGCGGCAATTGCGTTCAACGCTGGCCTAGCGCCGACTCTTTCCGGTCAAGAAATTCTTTCTCGTTTCTTTATCGCGGAACGAGGCGATCACTCGCACAGCGTAACACGTTGCGCGTTATACGTAACGCGACACTATTCCGCCTGGCAGCTCGGACACCAAAACAAATTTCTGCCGACCATTACTTTCGTCTCTACCTTGGTTCCGCACAGGAAGCATGGCCTTCCCTGACGCCGATACACGTAATGCACCTCTTCGCGCAGCACCTTGTTTTTTTTGTGGGGGCGATCCTTTGCGTTCGTCGTGACGATACGCCGATCCACCATCGCCTTTGGCATCAGCTTCACCGCATCCCTCCAGATGCCGCGTAGCACCGAAGCAGGCACCTCTCGCCCCGCCCGAAACGGGCTAACCTTTGCCCGAAATAACAACTCCGCGCGATAGATATTGCCCAGCCCCGACACGATGGACTGATCCATCAAAAGCGCGCCAATGGCAGTCTTGCGAGCCCCAATGCGCTCAATCATCTTTGCGGGCGAATCACGGTTCAGCGGATCCGGACCCAACCGCGCAAGCAACGTCTCCCACTGCGGTTCAGTCCATAACGAGCAATCCGTCGGTCCACGCAACTCTAACCAATCCTGCTTGTCCCAGATCCGTAAACGCAAGGCACCGCGAGGCTCCGGCATAGGCTGCCGTCCCTCAATAAAGTCACCGTACAAACCCATATGAACGTGAAGGATGCGTCGCTGTTTCGCAATCACGCCGAAGTCATAGCCCAGATGCTTGCCGACGGCAAGCACCCCGCAGAGGACACGCCCATCCAGCAGCGGCGCATCGGTAAAGCGTCCCTGCGGGGAGTCCACCTGAACCTTTTTGCCTGCAAACATTCCGGCGTGAAGCACAGCCCATCGATGCGTCTCATTGCCTTCAGGCACCGCGAACCCCTTCTCTCTTCGCCATCACCTCCGGCGGCGTGGCGCGCTCGGGCAACAGGCTGGTCTCGCTTTGCTGGATTTCCTTGACTACTTCGCGAGCCACATCACGCGCGGCTTCACGTCGACTCCTGCGCGGCCTGCCGCCGGACTCCAACTCATACCGATAATGCTCAATGATGCGGTCCGGCGTCCACAACGCCCAGTGATTCGCGTTGTTCCGATGCATGCGCTTCAACTGGATCTCGTCCATCTTCTGCATCATGTTCTGGAGGTCATCATAGTGAGCGGCATATTCAGAATCAGCTGACTCGATCAGACTCTGAAGATCGACATACACGGGCTGCGCCCACTCGTAGAAGGTGTGCCACACATCGTAGATGTCCAGGTGCCCCTTCTTCACTAGAAGCGCCAGATGTTCATAAAAATCGAGAACTTCGAAGACACTTACTGGAGGCGAGCCAATATCCCACGTACAAAGGTGTTGCTCTGACTCGGTCAGGTCAAGCCGCGCCTCCGCCAACCTTCGCCGAGCAGCCACAAAATTTTCCGACAGAAAAAAACCTAATTGCTTCTCAAGATTGGCTACAGAACGATACTCCCGCTCATGCCTTAGTTGCAGACCAGCATAAGCGATCGCGCCAACGCTGGTGAGAACCAGGATTGAAGTCGCGATCGCTTGTACTGCGTTCCAGTCGACATGCATCGGTTATTGTTTCCGCTAGTTCCAGACCAGCGAGGCCTTGATAGCCTCGATTGAAAAGGTCTGGTCCGGCTCCATTTGCTGCATCTTCTCGGCGAACAGTTTCGCCTCATCCTGCGTGTCGAACATCATCCGGTTGTATAACTGGCCGGCACGAAGCTGATCACATCTCCACATGGTTTCGGTCATCGCGTTTCCCCCTCGAAAAGATGGTGGTACACAAGTACTGGATCGAAGCCAATTGAAACTTGGTTCGTCGGGAACGATTGTTTGTCGCTCCCTTGCCAAAACAACTTTCTACTTCTTCTGACGCTGTCTTCACGCCAAGCGGTTCTGAAAAATGATAAGGGGGTATCCTGTCAACAATCAGGACGCCCCCGACCACGTATGCCGATACTTCAAATTTACTTCTTGTCAACGT
>JAYVDT010000668.1:0-2346 GCA_043749265.1 Rhodanobacteraceae bacterium
GGCGTATTGGCGGAGGAGGTTGTTGACCTCCTGGACGGAGACGCCGGAGCCGGCGGCGATGCGCTTGCGGCGGCTGCCGTTGATGAGGTCGGCGTTCTGGCGCTCCTTGTTGGTCATGGAGTTGATGATGGATTCGACGCGGGTGAACTGGCTCTCGTCGACGTTTTCCGCGGCCTGGGCCATGCCGGCGAAGGGGCCTACTGAAGGGAGCATCTTGAGGATGGACTTCATGCTGCCCATTTTTTTGATCTGACGGAGTTGCTCGCGGAAGTCTTCGAGGGTGAAGCCGCCGCCGCCGAGGGCTTTTTTGGCGAACTGCTCGGCCTTGCCGCGGTCGAGTTTTTCTTCGGCGCGCTCGAGCAGGGTGGCGATGTCGCCCATGCCCATGATGCGGGAGACAATGCGGTCGGGGTGGAAGGGCTCGAAGGCGTCGGGCTTTTCGCCGGTGCCGAGGAACTTGATGGGTGCGCCGGTGACCTGGCGAATGGAAAGGGCTGCACCGCCGCGGGCGTCGCCGTCCATCTTGGTGAGGATGGCGCCGGTGATGGCGAGGAGGTCGTTGAAGGCCTTGGCGGAGTTTACGGCGTCCTGACCGGTCATGGCATCGGCTACAAACAGAATTTCAGAGGGGTTGAGGAGCTTTTTGAGCTCGACCATCTCCTCCATGAGGACTTTATCTATGCCGAGACGACCGGCGGTGTCGACGATGAGGATGTCGCAGCCGAAGTTGGCGGCTTCCTTTTTGGCTTCCCTGGCGAGGCGAAGGACTTCAGCGGTGCCATTCTGGGCGGAGGCGTCGAACTTGCCTTCGTAGAGATTGACGCCGGTGGACCTGGCGACGATGGCCAGTTGCTCGCGCGCGGCTGGACGGTAGACGTCGACCGAGACGAGCATGGGACGATGGCCGCCCTTTTTGAGCCATTGCGCGAGTTTGGCGGAGGTGGTCGTCTTACCGGAGCCCTGTAGGCCGGCCATGAGGACGACGGAGGGGGGCTGGGAGGAGGTGCGAAACTTGGCGATGTCTTTGCCGAGGAGGTTGACGAGTTCGTCGTGGACGATTTTGACGATCTGCTCGGAGGGGCTGAGGGCGGTGGTGACCTCGGAGCCCATGGCCTTGACGCGGATATGCTCGACCAGGTCGGTGACGACGTTGAGGTTGACGTCGCTTTCCAGCAGGGCCAGGCGGATTTCGCTCATGGCTTCGGAGATGTTCTCTTCCGAGATGGTGCCCTGGCCGCGAAGAGTCTTGAAGGAACGCTGGAGTTTGTCAGAGAGGTTTTCAAACATGGCTTCCTAAGTATAGCTGGGGGGCGGGGACGATGAAATTCGCTGTTTCGACGGCACCAGGCAGCGTGGTAGTATCGCTGGGTCTTTGGGCCACCTACAAATCTGCCGCTTGCAGGAGAGTTCATGACCCACCCCGCCGCCTCGCCTTTGCTAACCCTTGAGATTCATGTTGAAGGGAACACCGCGCTCGTCCTTTGCCGCGGCAAACTGATGTCAAACACTACGGACCTGCTGTCTGGACCTGTAGCGCGACTGATCGCCGAGCATGAACGCATTGTGCTGGATCTGGCTGGGCTGGATCAGATGGACAGCATGGGTCTTGGCACGCTGGTGCGGCTTTACACATCTGCAAAGTTGAAGGGGCGCGTCTTTGAACTGCGCAATCTTGCCAAGAAAGTTCGCGACCTCCTGATCCTGACCAACCTTATCTCGGTGTTCAGTGTCGTGGGCGAACACGGAATCGGGATCCACTGACCGGCTGGCAACTGCCCGGTGGCTAGTTAGGTGCGGGTTGCAGGGGAGCACTCCGGCCGGGGAGCTGCAAACAGATAATGAAGGGATGGAGACGGGACCAAAAGCGGCGGAGGTGGGTGCGGGGAACGTGCGGCTGCTGCGCGAGTATGGGGTGTATCTACTGGTGGAGAAGGGGCTGAGGCCGAATTCGTGTGAGAGCTACCTGAGGGATCTGGAGCAGTTTGCAGAGTATGTGGAGACGCGGTCGACGACGGGGAATGGCGTCATAGTGGCAGCAGCGCAGGCGGATGTGAGCGGATTTATGGGGGAGCGGCGGTCGAATGGAGTGGATTCGCGGTCGATTGCGCGGGCGCTAAGCGCGCTGCGTGGGTTCTATCGCTGGCTGCTGATGGATAAGAGGATTGGGCACGATCCGACGGTGAATGTGGAAGCGCCGACGAGCTGGAAGGTGCTGCCGAAATCGATCTCCGAGAAGGAGGTTGCGGGGATGCTGGAGCGCACGGCGATCGCAGCGGGGCTGGATGATGCGAAGAATCTGGCACTGCGGAACCATGCGATTCTGGAGGTTTTGTACGCCGGGGGCCT
>JAYVDT010000669.1:0-2337 GCA_043749265.1 Rhodanobacteraceae bacterium
GCACACTTCTTTCCAGCCGCAAAATCCCGAATCCGTTGGATCCATAACGGCGTAACCCCACTTTTCTTTGGCCCAGTAGATCCCGCTGGAAAGCAGTACCTAGAAGATGCGGGGCTGGGCTCAAGACCCTTTGTGCTGGTCCCGGGCGGATTGCATTTCCGGAAGAATGCTGAACTGATTTTGCAAGCGGCACCTTTGTTGCTCAAGCGGTTTCCCGATCTTGTGATTGCAATCGTCAATCACACCAATCCTGGCTATGCAGAAAAAGCAAAGTTGCTGGGACCTCGGGTGATGTTGCTTGGCTTTGTGCCGGATGAAGCCTTGCACGCGCTCTACACAGCAGCGACAGTGGTCTGGTATCCATCGCGGTACGAAGGCTTCGGACTGCCGGTAGTGGAGGCGATGGCATGTGGTGCCAGCGTGGTGGCCAGCAACAGCTCGTCGATCCCGGAGATCGCGGGTGACGCTGGTGTCCTTGTAGATCCAGCCGATGCCAATGCTCATGCCGATGCAATCTCGGGGTTGCTGACCGATCAGCGCGCACGTGCAGCGTTCGCAGTCGCGGGCAGAGAACGGGCGAGCCGTTTCACCTGGACGAGGTGTGCAAGCGAACTAAAGCGTCACTTCGACGCCTTGTTATGAGCGCCACGCGACAGAAAAATGCGGCAGTGGTGGATTCTGAGAGGACCTCCGAGGAGGCTGCGATGCAAGCCGTCCCACCAGGCAGGGCGGTAGTCGTGCATGGGGGCGCGAGGGATTCGTATCAAGTTGCATTGGCACTCTCGGAGGCGGGCCTGCTTGAGGCCCTTGTGACAGACCTGTTCTGGCCAGCTGACCGGGGCTGGGCTAACCAACTCATCAAGAAGCTTTCGCCACAACTACGCGAATTGGTCTTGCGCCGTAGTGCTCCAGGGTTGCCATTTTCGGAGGTTAGGCTGTGCTTGCTAAATGGACTCCGCTGTATCCTCCTCGATAAGATTCCGAAGTTACCGTTTGCAATTCGTCGAAAGAGTACGCGTCTTGCGGACAAGCATCTGGGATCGACGGCCGGCAGTTTGGCAAGAGACTGCAATGCTGGGCTCGTCAGTTACAGCTATTTTGGTTATGACGCGATGCGAAAGTATCAGGGACCGGCGTTGCTCTTCCAGGTGCATCCACATCCCGCGACCGTACGCCGCATCCTCCGCGAAGAGTTGGCGGCACATCCTGACTGTGCATCGTCACTTTTACAAGAGTGGGAGTTGGCTCTGCCAGAAGACGACTATCAGCACCTTGTGGATGAACCCAGGATGGCCTCTCGATTCTTGGCCGCCACCAGTTTTACGCGTCAGAGCCTGGTTGAAAACGGAACACCGGCAGAGGATGTCACCGTCGTGCCCTATGGCGTTGATCTGCAACGTTTCAAGCCCACGCTTTCAAGCTATGGATTCAGAAAAGACGGACCGCTACGCCTTCTGTTCGTTGGCAGAATCAATCAACGCAAAGGTATGAAGTATCTACTCGAAGCACTGCGGCTGTTAGGGCCAAGCTCGGTCCACCTAACAGTATGCGGACGCGTGGTGGATGATCTCGAATACTTCCGTCCCTTCGGTAAACAGGTCGAGATTTGTCCTTCGGTGAGCGACCGAGAACTTGTCGCAGCGTATCAACGCGCAGATCTGTTCGTGTTTCCCTCGGTTGCAGAGGGCTTTGGCCAGGTACTGCTGGAGGCGCTCGCATGCGGTCTCCCCATCCTTTCGACAACGCATACCGCTGCCCCTGATCTCATCGAAGAAGGTGTAGAGGGGTTCGTCGTTCCGCCACGTCGACCAGACCTCCTGGCTCAACGGATAGCCTGGGCGAATGATCATCGTGGGGAACTGGCAGACATGCGCGAGTGTGCGCGGAGTCGAGCAGAAATGTTTACGTGGGCACGGTTTCGGACGGACGTTGCTGATGCAGTGCGTACTTACCTTGCGACGATCAACAAGGAGGTTCGGACATGATCCGTGATCTCCTGCAGGACACACCCAACAATAACCACTCGGACGTGTGCGTCGTAGGCGCGGGCGCGGCAGGTATTGTGTTGGCGCTCGAACTCGCTGGCAAAGGAAAGCGCGTGACCTTGTTGGATGGTGGCGGAAAGATGGTCGAGCAGACCTCTCAGCAACCGTATGCTAGCGTCTGCGCGGGGCTTCCTCATCGCGGATTACATGACGGAAGGGTGCGGGTACTGGGCGGTACAACGACAATGTGGGGCGGGCAGATTCTGGAATTGGATACGCTGGACTTCGAGCGGAGGGCATGGGTGGCGGGCAGCGGCTGGCCATTCTCAAAGAGTGAGTTGTCCCCCTACTA
>JAYVDT010000670.1:0-2337 GCA_043749265.1 Rhodanobacteraceae bacterium
CCTCCCCTCCAACTTATCCCCTGACCTCTATCCCGTAGGCTCCTGGCGTGACCATCCCCCCACCAACCCCGCGGCCGACCTGACCGTGCCCGGCGCCCCATTCCAGCAAGTTCCTCTCGACGAATCCCAATCCTCCCTCCACATTCCCCATTATCCAGGTGAGGACAAACGCCTCACACCCCAAAATCCGGCTGCCCCAGGTCTAGCTTCAGAGACCTGGGGCAAAATCACCTCCGCCCTGAACGCAGTCCCCGCGAAAACCATCCGTGCCCCATTCATCGCGTCCCTTGCGATGAGTGGGGCAATCCCAACCCCAACCCCAATGCTCCCAACGGAAGCTTCCATTCTCGCCTCCATCGCCCCTCTGCTCCACCCCTCCTGCCCCGACTGCACCCCAGGCTCCAATAACTGGGTCGTCTCCGGTGCCCACACTGCCTCCGGCAAGCCGCTCCTCTCCAACGACATGCACCTTACCCTCTCGCTCCCCGGAATCTGGTACGAGGCCGACCTCAAAGCAGACTCCGCAGCGGCCATCGGCGACCCGTTCCACGTAGCCGGAGTCTCACTCCCCGGCGTCCCCTTTATCCTCGTCGGCCATAATGCCCATATCGTATGGGGCTTTACCAACCTTGGTGCCGATGTCCAGGACCTCTACATCGAGCAGACCCGTAACTCCGGCGACCACGAAGAGTTCCAATCGACAGACGGCTCCTGGCAGCCCGTAACTCACCTTCCCGAACTAATCAAAGTCCGCAACGGTCTCGACGTCCGCTTCGAAGTCCTCGCAACCCGCCACGGCGACACGCTGACCCCCATCCTGAACCCCGCCCTCACCCCGGATGCCACGCGCAATCGCACCATCTCCCTCCGCTGGACCATCTTCGATCCTGCTAACCTCCAGTTTCCTTTTGCCGACATCAACTCCGCGCGCGACTGGCCTACCTTCCTCACCGCCTTCAGCAGCTTCGGAGGGCCCAGCCAGAATATCGTCTACGCAGACGATCAAGGCCACATCGGCTTCCACGCCGTTGGCCGCATCCCCCTGCGCGGGGTTCCCCAGGCAGCCGAACCCGATTCCATTCCCGCCTCCATCTCCGCCCCCGATACTGCCGCCCCATCAGCCGAGACGCCTGTCATCGCCGCCAATCCTGATCCCCTTACCAAAACCGATATCGGCGCCCCCAAAGTCCCGCTCCTCAGCGGCCACCTCAGCGGAGTCCCCACCATCCCCACCGCCGCTCGCGAGTGGTCCGGTTACATTCCGTTCGACAAGCTCCCGCAGGCCTTCGACCCCCCTGGCGGCGTTCTCGCCACCGCCAACGCCCGCACCTCCAGCGACGACTATCCCTACCCCATCACCCTCAACTGGGCCGCACCCTACCGCAACGAGCGCATCTGGAAGCTCCTCAACAATCGGACTGGATTGAAGGTGGAAGATATGCTCACGATCCAGACCGACATTTACTCCGACTTCGACCGCGTCCTCGCTCAGCGACTCGCCTATGCTCTCGACCGCAGTGCCACCCACAAGAACCCCAAGGCCGCCGACCTCCTGCGCAAATTTGACGGTCGCATGGCCCTCGACTCCCCTTCCGCCAGCATCGTCGCCGCGGTCCGGACCGCCCTCTGGCCCATGCTTCTCGCCCCCCTTCTGGATCAGGACACCAACAATGGCCTGAAGAAGTCGAGACTCGCTACGACGCAGGACACTTCCCGACTCTCCGCCGCCACCCCACAAAAGAAAGTAACCCCGGCCGACGAGATCAACGCCCTCTACTCCTGGGGTGAAAAGGATTACGCCCTGGAGCAGATCCTTATGCATACCCCGCCCCGCTGGCTCCCCCCCGGCTACACCAGTTGGGACGAATTCCTGGCCGCCGTGGTCGAGCGCGCCCTCACCCTCAATAAGGCTCCCTCCGACCTCAGCACGTGGCTCTACGGCCGTATCCATACCGTCGACATAGAGCACCCCATCTTCGACCGCTCCGAGGCCCTTCGCAGCCTCCTCGGAATGCATACCGGCACTGGCCCCCAGCCACTCTCCGGCGACACCACCACCATCAAGCAGGTTGGACCCAGCTTCGGCCCTTCCGAGCGCTTCACCGCCGATCTCGCCAACCCCGACAACTCCACCCTCAACCTTCCCCTCGGTCAATCCTCCAACCCCGCCAGCCCCTGGTTCCTCGACCAATTTCAAGCATGGCTCCAGGGCACCACCTTTCCGTTCCCCTTCACCAACAGCACCGCCACCCACACCCTGACGCTGACGCCTCGGTAGCCGAACAAATCCTCCCGTGCCCAACCCGGTGCGCCACACCCCAACCAGCATCCCCAACC
>JAYVDT010000671.1:0-2337 GCA_043749265.1 Rhodanobacteraceae bacterium
GGTCTTCAGGTTCTGCTCAACGACAAAGCTGGTGGGCGAGTTTTCTTTGACGATGGTCATCGTTCCATCGCCCTGCGCGCTGAAGACTTCGTTGGTTGCGGGGCTGAAGAATGCTCCATCGGAGCCCTTGCCGGTCGGCAGTACCTCCAGAATATTGCCGTTCTTCGCACTCAGGATGATCATGTTGCTCTTGTCGCGGCAGGTGGCAAACAGAAGGTCATTCTTTACGTCCATCGCCAGGCCCGCGCAGCCGCCGCCTTTGCTGGAGATGTCGTATTTGCCGGTCATCTTCATTGTCTTCGTATCAACGACCGCGATAGCATCCTTGTCTTCAAGATCGATGTAGAGGCGGCCCTTGCCATCGGTGACAGCCTGTTCTGGCGCGCCGCCCAGATCTATGGTGCCCAGGATCGAACCATCCCTGGCGTCGATCACGGTTACGTTCGGCGCGGCGTGGGACAGGATATAGACGCGGTTGGTGGAGGCGTCATCCAGGTAGCCATCGGGATTGCCCTGCGTGTCCAGTGTCTTGATGACCGCGAGCGTCTTGGCGTCGAACATTGTTACAGGCTTGCTGGTCGCGAAGCCGTGACCGTACCTGGTGTTCACAGCGGCGCCATGCGCACTGACGTTGGGGATATCGCCTGCAGGGGCGAGCGTGTCGAGATCGAAGACTGCGACGTGGCCCGTGGGTCCAGAGCGCGCAACGTACAAACGCCGTCCGACGGAGTCTGCGGTGACGTAATCAAAGCCGCCTTCGCCGCCAACCTTGGTAGTGGCGAGAACCTTGTACGGGCCATCCTGCGCGGCGGCGATCTGGGCGGCGAACGGAGCGGTGGCGACGAGACTCAGGGCGAGTGCGGCAGAGATGCGGTTCATTGAACTCCTTGTCATTGCAAAAACGATATCTCGACCACTTTATTCTCACACCGGATCGTGATGCGAAGATGAATGCCATTTGGGTGGGATCACAAAGACCGTATCCGTCGGTAACTGCTGGAGCCAAAGTGACACAGCCTCGACGGTCGGAAGTCGTGCCGCCGTCAAGGTGTGCTGGCTGCCGTCATGCAGGACAACATTGGTTCCAAGGCTGCGCATTTGATTTTGCCTGAGCCCGCGCTCCAGTCTTTCCAGCAGGATCGTTGGGGGCAGCACGTTCCAGTCGCCAATGATCAGATTCCAGGCTATTGCCGTCAAACCAAGCTCGCGCGCGGACCACAGCACCGCCGGAGTGCGCGCTCCGTGTGGTGCGCGAAAGATCTGGATGCGGGTGCCGAGGATGTCTTCGAGGGCCTTGTTGCAGTCTGCTAACTCCGCGTGCATCGCTTGCGTGGAAAGACGCGGCAGCCACATATGCGTCATGCTGTGGTTGCCGATCACATGTCCCGCCGCCGCGATCGCTCTCGTCAGGGATGGCTCTTTCAGGGCGTGAGCGCCGATCAGGAAGAATGTCGCCTGAACGTTGTGACGAGCCAGCACCTCCAGTAGTTGCGGAGTTGCCGTGGGGTTGGGACCATCGTCAAAGGTCAGGGCAAGTTGATTGGCACAAGGCGGCGCGACCAGTATCGGCCCGAACAACTGCGAACGCGGGTTGATGGTCGCATAGGCAACCGCACCGGCTGCCGCAGCAAGCGATAGACCGGCAACTGTGGCGGCTTCAAGCGAGGTCAGCATCTTAGTAAGAGTCTAAAGTTTTTGCGGATACGATCAATGGATCCCTAGCCCTTTGACTTCTCGATGTACGCGAGGACTTCTTCGGCATGGTTTTCTGGCTTTACCTTGGGCCAGACGTGCACGAGTCGCTGCTTGCCGTCTTTGTCCGCGTGACCGATCAGGTACGTCGTGCGCTCAATCCCTTTGACCAGCTTGCCGTACATATTCTTAGGCTTGATAACGCCGAAGTAGTCGCAGATTTTCTCATCGGGGTCGGCGAGCAGCGGGTAGTTCAGGTCAAATTTTTCGGCAAATTTCTTCTGTGCCTTAACCGTGTCGCGGGAGATGCCGAGCACTATGACTCCTGCCGCTTGCAGCTTCTCAAAAGTGTCGCGGAAGCCACACGCTTCAATAGTGCAGCCGGAGGTATCGGCCCTGGGGTAAAAGAAGAGTACGACGGGGCTGGCGGCAAAGTCGGACAGCGAGACTTCGTGGCCGTCCTGATCCTGCGCGGTGAAGTTCTCTACAACGTCATTCGCCTGCGTGGGTGCGCTCATGCCTGGACTCCTTCGGTGGGTTTACGGTTCAGTTCTGCAACTGTTTTCTCGAGCGATGCGAGATCTTCGACGTTCAGGCTAATCGGCGATAAGACGCCCTTGCCAAGAATCTGTCGCGTCAGACCGG
>JAYVDT010000672.1:0-2335 GCA_043749265.1 Rhodanobacteraceae bacterium
AATACCGACATCACCAACTCGCACGCAATTTCATTCGCCGGAGCCCAGGCGCCATCGGGTCAGGTCGTCATGACCCGTTACGCCCCTGGCAGCATCTCCGCAACCAACGAAAGCACAGCGAACAACCCGACTCAGTTCGCTCCACAGAACGTCGCAATCAACGCGCCCCTCACTCTCACCATCCCGTCGGCTGATATCTTGCCGCCTTACTCCATCACTCGCTACGACTGGACCAGCGGCGGAACAACTGCTCCGCACTCAACCTCCACCGCCTTGAACGTCCGCACCTACACCCCGGTGGCCGGCAGCACGACACTCACCGCTTCGGTCTCCCCCGCCACGGCTTCAGGGTCGATTACCTTCCAGGACTCCGGTTCCGCGATCGGTTCAGTCCTGATCGTTAAAGGCTCGGCCAGCCTGGTCGTTCCTTCCATCATCGCCGGCGCTCACAACTACGATGCGGTCTACCCAGGCAACACATCGTTTGCAGCCAGCACATCCGCAGTTGTCTCAATCGCTGGTTCGACCCCAATCGATGCACCCACAACACCTCTACCAACAGAACCAACAACACCAACAACACCAACAACACCACTACCAACAGCACCCACAACGCCACAACCGACACCCACTTCGCTGATGCTTTCCACCTCAAACGCAACACCAACCCTGGGCTCGAACATCCTCCTCTCGTCAACCTTGGTGGGTGGTCCACAAACCGGCATTATTGCCCTCAGCGATAATGCGAATCTCATCGGATCTGCGAATCTATCTGCAGGATCTGCGACCTTCACGGTAACCGGCATTACTGCTGGTCCGCACAGCTACACCACGTCTTACGGTGGCACCAGCGCCTCTACCGCGAGCCAATCGCCCGCACTTGTCGTCGTCCCCCAAACCAGCAACCTGTACCTCCACACCAGCTTCACAGAACACTCCGCCGGAAGCGCTTTGGATCAAAGCTCGCCCGCCATCAATAACGTCTCCTCGGTATGGAGCGACCCCAATCATGACTGGACCTTCAGCCCTTCAGGCGGCATTATCTCTGACACGCCTGACCTGCAGAATCCCGTCCTGATCGATGCTGGCCACACGGACTACACCGCAACCTACAATCTCCCCAACTACGGATCGCATCTCCTCTTCCGTTACACGAATCTCAATCAGAATTTGTTCGTCGTGACCTACGAGGGAGAGATCGATCTCTATTCAATGATCAAGGGCAAAAGCAAGACACTCGCCGTTATCTATCTTCCATCAACCACGGGTAACCTTACGGTCGCCCTTCATGGCAAGATTGCAACCATCTCAGCTGGAGGGAAGACAGCCTCGGCTACCATCCCCTCTCGTCTGCCGAAGTCCACCAAAATGGGCTTCTTCCCTCTCTCAAACAAATACATCATCTCGAGTCTGGATGTGGCACCCTAGTCCATTTACAAAAACGAAATGTAAAAACAAAGGGTGCGGAGATAGTTGCTATCTCCGCACCCTTTGCCTTTCACCGTCCCGTCTCTTCGCAACCCCAGCCCTTCGCCACCCTGGCGCTAAAGAGCCGTACGCAATTTCACCTTCGCGGTGTTGATCGTCAGCTTTACAGGAGCCGAATCGGCCCGTCTGGCTTCCACCACCATCTCGCCAGGCATCTTCGTGGACTGAACAATCAATTGCGCAAGGCCATTGAAGAGGCTGCGCCGATCCCCCTTGTCTGACTCCTGACAGTTAGGGTCGCCGTTCCCCACCCCCAGACTCTTACCCGCACCTGCGACCTTGAAATGAATCAAGTCATCCGCCGTGGGAACCACGCGGCCCTGTCCATCGATGCCCTCGACGCGAATTACCGCAATGTCTTCTCCGTCGGCATCGATGCTGGTTCGATCCGCCGTGAGCCTGAGATTCGCAACAGCTCCAGTCGTCTCACGTTTCTCAGTCAGAATGACCTTGCCATCCTTGCTTCCCCGCGCCTCCAATGTCCCCGGCTCGTACCTAACCTTCCACTCAAGGTGACTCAGGCTTGGCATCTTCTTGGATCCCTGGCTCTTGCCGTTCAGAAACAATTCAACCTCATCGCAATTTGAGTGAACCCACACACTGACCTCCTCCCCGTTGCGTTCTGCCCAGTTCCAGTGAGGGAACAGGTGCACCACCGGCTCCGCACCCCACCACGCCTTGTAGTAATAGAACGTGTCCTTCGGGAAACCGCACATATCCAGAATGCCAAACTGTGAGTTGATCGACGGCCAACCATAAGGAGTCGGCTCGCCGCGATAGTCGAAGCCAGTCCACGCAAAGCCTCCCGGCAGATACTCCCGCTCACCGTAGAACTTCCACCACGTCT
>JAYVDT010000673.1:0-2328 GCA_043749265.1 Rhodanobacteraceae bacterium
AAAAGAAATCGACGAAACGATCTGAAATCCTCATAACGTATACGCTAACGACATCGGAATCCCGTCGCAAAACAGTGGATTCCGACGGATCGATCTATAACATTTTCAGTTGACCTTAGACTCTGGAGCATACAGTGTCGCGAAATATCTCAGTTTGTCTAATTTGCTTGCTAACCTTGCTTTTTGCGAATCCTACAACGGTTGCAGCTGAAGTAACGGTGCCCTCTATTCTCGCCAGCCACATGATCTGCTGCCACATTTCGCGGCAACCGCGCAAGCGTCGCTGCGGACGCGTTAGGCCGATGGAACATCTACCTGCCGCCGGGCGCAGCCGGTGGACCCTTCACGCTCACCATACAGGGCACCAATGCGATAACGCTCACCATACAGGGCACCAATGCGATAACGCTCACCAACGTTCTGGTCGGAGATCTTTGGGTCGCCTCGGGACAATCCAACATGGAGTTTCCCATGGCCGAGTTTCCAAAGGCCACCAGCCCCCAGAGCAGAGGCACTTCCAATGCCGCCACCGAAATCGCCGTGCATTATCCCACCATGCGGCTCTATCATGTCGAGCACGCAGCAGCTACCTATCCAATGCCGGATGTCGCGGCGTCCACTTGGACTGCTTGCACACCGCAGAGTGTCGCCGATTTTTCCGCCGTTGCGTATTTCTTCGGGCGCGATCTCCGCTGAAGCCTCCCTCATGCCTGTCTTCGCTGCTCGCGCCCAGATGATGCAACAGGAACCGGCAACCGTGCTCAAAATAAACCAGCAGACAGCCGCCGAGAAGGCTAACGGCAAACAGCCGCCGGTCTTCCAATGGCGGCCAGACTTTGACTCTTGGCAACCTTCCGCGCTCTATAACGGAATGATCGCGCCCCTGAGTCGACTGCCCATCCGCGGCGTTATCTGATATCAGGGCGAAAGCAACACGAATCCCGAGCGCGCTCCCATCTATGCGCGCCTCTTCCAGGCGATGACCCGCGACTGGCGCGCACAATGGGGCCAAGGAGACTTTCCGTTCCTGTACGTGCAGATCGCTAACTTCAGGTCCACCGACGATTGGCCAACGGTTCGTGAGGCGCAATTACAGACGCTGGCACTCAAAAATACGGGCATGGCAGTCACCATCGACATCGGGGACACAGACTTCATTCACCCGATGGACAAGGAGGGCGTTGGACGCAGGCTGGCGCTCTGGGCACGAAACTTATCCTATGGAGAACAGGTAGAAGACTCTGGTCCGCTCTTTCAGCAAGCCATTTCTGAGGGCAACCAGATGCGCATCTGGTTCGACCACGCGGAAGAGGGTTTGACAGCAAAAAAGGCACCGTGAAAGGCTTTGAAGTAGCAAATTTCGATGGTAAATTTTGCAACGCGGAGGCGAAGTTGGACGGTAAAAACGTCACCGCATCAAGTATCTCAGTCACCGCGTCGATTTATGTACGCTACGGTTGGGCGTCCAATCCTGGGTGCACTTCACACAACAAAGTCGGTCTACCAGCATCTCCGTTTACCTCACAGCAATAGAATTTTGACATTGCTGGCAATCGCAGTGTTTCACTCAAATGCGATGATCGGGGCAGCAGTGGCAGCTAATCGGGCCAACCACTAAGAAGGATCCCTATATAGCTGAAGTCTTAGCCAATCACATGCGAGAGCGGTGCGTGCCCGGACGGCACCGATGACTCTCTGGTCTCGTGTGCTGAAGCTACAGAAGTGCGTGAGGTGGTTGAAGCAACGTTCAATTCGATTGCGCTGTTTATAGAACACACACCATCGTAGGTGCGCTGCTATTTCTAGGAACTTGTTGAAAAACTATCAAGCACGCAATCTGGTGCGTCAAAGTGGGGATACTTG
Source organism: Rhodanobacteraceae bacterium (assembly GCA_043749265.1). Classification (GTDB taxonomy): domain Bacteria; phylum Acidobacteriota; class Terriglobia; order Terriglobales; family Acidobacteriaceae; genus Edaphobacter. Next base: position 1,864 of record JAYVDT010000673.1, read on the forward strand.
CACCTCCCCAAGCCGCGATCAGTCGTTCCTGGGGCATTTTGGTGACTCGTCGTCTTCTCTGAAATCTGATCGAGTTACTTTTTCAACAAGTTCCTAGTGCCGTCTGTGGGATCACGGCTACCGCGCCGAAGCTCTCGATTTTGGCCACCTTCTCGGCTGAATCATTACCCTTGTCGGCAATCACGCTTTCGACCTCGCGGCTTCCAGCAAGCGAATCGACTGGGAGTATGCGCAGCCTGGCCTGCGGCCATGCGGATGGCCACCGGCTGTTCGCCATCATCGGCCAGCAGGTGTATCTTAGTGACCAGTCCGCCTCTAACCGCCCAATCGCTGGTACTGGTTTTTCTTATCTTTTACCAAGTCTCCGACGATGCGTTTCCACACGTTGGAAAGCGCTCTGCGCATGAAGTGCGCATGCACGCTCTTGAACTTGCCATGGCGCTGGAAAGATAATGCCAGCGAGCG
>JAYVDT010000674.1:0-2314 GCA_043749265.1 Rhodanobacteraceae bacterium
CGAGCGTGCCCATGATGCCGGAACCGTCGTCCTGCGCGCCCTGGCCTACGTCCCAGCTATCGATATGGCCGCCGAGGACGACGACCTGCTCGGGATGCAAGGAACCAACGATCTCACCGATGACGTTGGCTGAGACCACCGGGGCTTCCATGCGGGCCTGCATCTGGAGGTGAACTTTGACCGGTGTCCCTTCGGTCTGGAGACGGTCGAGCATCAGGGCGTCTTCAATGGAGATGGCGGCGGACGGAATCTTTGCGGGTCCGCCGGTAAAGGCGCTGGTACCGGTGTGCGGAAGTTGCGCGGCGAGCGGCGTGATGGAGCGCACAAGCACGGCGACGGCGCCAAGGCTCTCCGCACGAGTGGCCCCGGCGACGCGGTACATGACGGTCTGGCCGTAGCCTTTGTAGGGTGCGTTGAAGACGATGATCTTGCCCGCGACTCCGGCCTTGCCGAGCTTGTCGAGTGCGGCGAAGTCAGGGACGACGACGACTTCAGCGGTGATTCCCGCAGGGGGCGTCCCGACGCTCATGCCGAGGCCAAGCATGTGCAAAGGTTTAACGACGGGTGCGATTATTTCTCCGGACTCTACGCCGCGGACCCAGTGCGCTACCGTTGCGGGCTGGGTGTGGACGTTGGCGAGGCCTTCCTTTTTCATAAGGGCTTCAGACCAGGCGATGGCGCGGGCGAGAGGCTCGGAACCGCTGATGCGCTTGCCGATGTGATCGCAGAGGTAAGTCAGATTGGCGTAGCCGTCGCCATCGCCGAGCGAGGAGGCGATGAGCTTGTCTGCGACGGGCTTGTAGGTCACGTCGAGAGGCACAGCTTCCTGAGCACTCAACAAAGGGGTCGCGCAGAGGAGCATGGTGGCAGCGAGGAGGGCGGAGACCGGCTGGATCGAGCGCTTCATCGTGTGTGAATCTCCTGGCACGTGGGAACTAAGTGAGACAAACAGACCGTGGACGGCCTGTCAGGGAGCCAATGAGTAAGTGCGTGAGCCTACAGAGTACAACGTGAAGACAAAAGGCTGGAACCTGAATACGAAGCTAAGCGATTTCCGCGGCCTGCTCTGCAAGATTCTTTCGCGCCGGCGCATCCTCGTGGTGGCCCTTGGTAAGGAAGTAGTAGAGCGCAGGCGTGACGATGAGGCTGAGCACGACGGAGATAATGAGCCCGCCGATAACGGCGATGGCCAACGGCTGCAACATCTGCGAGCCGGCACCGAGTGCGAAAGCCAGCGGGAGCATGCCGCACATGGCTGCCGATGCAGTCATGACGATGGGGCGGAGACGACGCTGCGCGGCCTGCATCATGGCCTCGCGAACCCCGGCGCCCGCAGCACGTGCGCGCTCATCGGCGTCAAGCAGCAGGATCCCGTTTTTAGCAACGATGCCGATGACCATGATGAGGCCCATGAAGCTTGCGACGTTGAAGTTGGTGCGCGTGATGAGGAGCGCAAAGAGTACACCGGCGATCGACAGGATGGAGCTGGTGAGGATGGAGATAGGCGCAGAGAAGTTGCGGAACTCTGCAAGGAGCACGCCGAAGACCAGAGCAAGCGCGAGGACCAGGACACGTGCTAAATCGCTGAAGGACTTCTGCTGCTCCTCGTAGGTACCGCTGTACTCCAGGTGAACGCTGGCGGGCAGGTTGAGCTTGCCGACGACATCCTTGACCTTGACCATGGTGCCGCCAAGGTCGGAGCCTGCGAGACGTCCACTGACGATGACTACCTGCTGGAGATTCTCACGTCGGATTTCGTTCTGCGGTGGCAGTTCCACAACGTTGCCCAGTGCACCAAGCGTGGCAGTGTGTCCGGAGGCCGAGTTGAAGACGGTGTTCTTCATCGCGTTCAAGGAGGCGCGGTGCTCTGCCGCCATGCGGACGCGGATGGTGTAAGGCTGACCGTTGATGATCATCGGCTGCGTGGCAGGCAGGCCGTCCAGCAAAGACGTTGCAGCCTCTGCCACGTCCTGCGGGGTAAAGCCCAGACGACTTGCGACGACCGGGTCGATGACGAAGCTGGTAGCAGGACCAGAGAGCGTATTGTCGACCCCGTTCTGGGTGTCGACAATACCGGGGATGGCGGCGATCGCGGCCTGAACTTTGGGGCCGAGCGTGTGGATGAGATTCACGTCGGTGGAAAAGAGCTTGATCTGGACTGGCTCGGGCGAGTTGGAGAGGTCGCCGATCATGTCTTCAAGGACCTGGGTGAACTCGACATCGAGAGGTGGAACTGCTTTTTTCACCTGGGCGCGGACGTCGGCGATAATCTCGTCGATATCCCGTGAACGCTTGGGTTTTAGGCGAACGGAGA
>JAYVDT010000675.1:0-2307 GCA_043749265.1 Rhodanobacteraceae bacterium
GCGTGTGATGAAGAGCGACGCGCCGTGGCACACCAAGCTCGAGGCCTGGTATCACCTGACGGCCAACCTGAGCTATCCGCTGATGATTGTGCTGAGCACGCTCTTGATGCCGGCGATGATCATTCGGAGCTACCAGGGCTGGGTGCAGATGATGCTGATCGACTTCCCGCTATTTATGGCGAGCACAATGTCTGTCTCGTCGTTCTACCTGGTGAGCCAGAAGGAGCTATATCCGACGAAGTGGTATCGGACGTTTCTTTATCTGCCCTGCCTGATGGGTCTTGGCGTGGGGCTGACGATCACGAACACGAAGGCAGTACTCGAAGCGCTGTTCGGCATCAAGAGCGCGTTTGCACGCACGCCGAAGTACTCCGTGAAGAAGAAGGGCGAGAGAAGCCAGGCCAACAAGTACCGCAAACGTCTGGGAATCGTACCGTGGATTGAACTTGCAATTGGCTGCTACTTTGCCTTCACGGTGTACTACGCGGTGTCGAGCGAGAACTACTTTACGGTGCCGTTTCTGTTGCTTTTTGTGTTTGGCTATTGGTACACGGGCCTGTTGAGCCTGCTCCAGGGACGCTTTGAGCGCTTCGGCACATCCAGCGGCGAAGAAGCGCACGAGAAGCCTTATCCCATGGGGATTTAGTTTGGATAAAAGCAGTAAAACAGAAAGGCCCGGCGAATTGTGCCGGGCATTCCTGTTTACCAAGGAAGCTTGCTTTAGAAGCGGATGCCAGCCTTGATAGGGATGTAGGTGGTGTGGTTGCTATTGGCAGGATAGAAGTTAGTGCCGGTGTAGGTAGGATTAGAATTTTGAACGGTGATGCCTGCGCGCTGCTGGTTGTTGACGTAGACATAACGAGCCTCAACGAAGAGACGCTCGCCCGCGAATCGTGATGGCTTGAAGGTCAGTCCAAACCCACCGCTGAAGCCGGGAGCATTGGAGGTGTATTTGTCGATGGTCTGGTTCGCCTGGTACTGATAGCAGCCGTAGTAGTAGTCGCAGTAGGTACCCGTAGCCGGAACCGTAAAGTTCGCAGTCTTGTGATAGAAACCAACTCCGCCGACGATGTAAGCGCCCAGACCTTCAGAGGTAAAAATGGTGTAAGTGGGATTCAAAGTGATGGACCACACGTGCGATTTTCCATCGAGGACGCCCTGGGCTCCGTAGAGGGCAGCCTGGTTGGCGATCGTGTTTCCAGTAAAACCGAAGTGGTCATAGTCAAACTGCGCGATGATGGCGAAGTTCTTATTGAAGTTGCGACCTGCACCAACCTGAAATGCATAGTCGGTATTGAGGTACTGGCGGGTGTTGCCGGTTGGCAGGGAAAGTCCGACTGCCGCGACAAACGCGTACTTGTTAGAGCCGTCAGGATTGTGCGAGCTATCGTTGTAACGCGGACGGCCATAGCGGCGGCGGGGTGGAGGCTGGAGCGCGGCGAGGGTCCCGCCGGTAAAGCTCAGGCTGGAAGCCTCTACGCTTGAGGACGAGGAAGATGACGACGAATCGTAGCCAACTCCCGCGGCGGTGGCCAGGTCAATCGTGGGAGTGGTGTTCAAAGAAACGAGCGGGGCGGCAGAAGCGGGCGCGACGCCGGGAGATGCTTTTTGCGCGTGGAGGGTCAACGTCGACGCACAAGCCACGAAGGCGATCGCAGCAAAGCGACGCGCAAAAGATGAAGGGCGAAAGGAAGTTGGATCGATGAGCATCTTTTTGGAACTCCTGGGTGCTTTCTGATTCTCTCTATTGGATAGACCCTGATTCAAACTACATGTTGTTGTAAGACGCTTAAAACGTATCCAAGGTCTCAGTCGTGCTGCAGCGTTGAAACGAAATTTTAAACCTCTTCACAAACTGGAACCCCATGCAGATTGAGTGAGCCGTTTGGCAATCTCATTCTGCATGGGGTTTCTTGTGGTATCGGTCGGAGTCTAGTGGATGTCGAACTGCTCGGGGTGCAAACTCGGATCGGATTTGATGAGGATGGTCTTGCCACTCATCTCTTCCATCTCCTGCAGCCAGCGGGACGACGTGGATTTGAGTTGCTTGACGACCTCAGGATGGACGCGCAACATCACATCGCCGCGGTCAAGATGCTTGTGCATCTTGCGCATCTCGATGTAGATGTCGTTGCAGACGGTGACCGGCGACTTTACCATGCCCGTGCCGGCGCAAACTCCGCAGGTCGTCGAGAGCGTACGCTCCAAAGACTGCTTGACGCGCTTGCGGGTGATGGCGACAAGGCCAAAATCGTTGAACTGCAGAACCTTGCTGGGGGCGCGGTCGCTCTTGAGCTCTTCTTCCAG
>JAYVDT010000676.1:0-2294 GCA_043749265.1 Rhodanobacteraceae bacterium
ACCCGAAGAGAGCGCGGGAGACTGGATACAGGATCGCGGAATTGACGAGGCCGGCACGGGCGGGGAGATCGTAGCGGGGAAGAGCTAGATCGTTGCCGCCGTCGAGGACCGCTTCAGCAAGGCGGCGTAGAGAGGCCGGGTCGAGCGATTGGGCTTCGCTGCCAAGTTGAAGGACGGCCGAAGCCTGATGCTTGCGGGCAAGCTCTTGCGCGTTGATGAAGTCGGCGGCGGTGAGGGTCCAGCCACCGGCAGAGGGCGCGGTCGGATTGTACGGGACAACTTCCAGCCCAGGGCTGCTGAGGGGGGCACCGTCCGGCGTAGCGACGACGACGTTTTGTCCGGCGAAAGCCTGGGAAAGGTTGGTCAGGACCTGCTCAAAGGCCTCGTGCGAGTATGAGGCGAGACTGATGAGCAGCGCCGTGGGTGTGGCGGCAGTTTGATGTTGATCAACGATAGTGCTGGATGTGGCCATGAGGATTCTTTCCTGGCTGTAAATCAGGCCGCAATGTTAGGAAGTGAGAGGATGCCGGAGAGAGGGATGCGGACCCAGGTTGGACGATTGTTGAGCTCGTAGAGAAGCTCGTAGAGGGCTTTTTCCAGGAGGTAGGCGGAAAGAAGGGAATCTGCCTGCTGGGGCTCCGGGAGTAGTGACGGGTTGGTGCCGATGGTCTGGCGATATGTGTTTAGGAAGCTGGTGCAAACCGCATTTTGCCACATGCGGGTCCATGGTTCGAGGGTACGCTGACTGTCGGGTCGGCGCTGAACGTATAGATCGAGCGCGGAGTAGGCGGCGTAGGAGAAGCTGCGAAGCATGCCGGCAACGTCTTTGAGCGGCGACTGCTTGTGGCGGCGTTCGTCGAGCGAGCGGGCGGGTTCGCCTTCGAAGTCGAGGAAGACGAAGTCGTTCTTGGCACGAAGGATCTGACCCAGATGGAAGTCGCCGTGGATGCGGATGCGCTGGCCCGAGGGTGTCGCGTCCATGATGGAGTGGGCGCGGCGAAAGAGTTCGATGCGGCGGCTGAGGAGGGTGGCGGCTTCGTCTGAGGCCTCGTCCTTGAGGGAGGAGATTGCGGATTTGAGGGCGTCGAGAGTCTTGTTGATCTGGGTGTCAATGCGGTGCGCATCGGCTCGCAGGTCGGCTTCGGTGAACGATTCGGCCTGGAAGGAGGGGTCTTCGGTCGGGGTGGCGAGCGCGAGATGCATCTCCGCGGTGCGTCGGCCGAGAAGCGCGGCGGCTTCGAGGTAGAGGCCGGCGCGCTCGCGGGCCTGCTTCGGGATGTGGGCTTCAGAGAGGAAGGTGGGGGGCGCGCCTTCATCGGATGGCGGGGGACAGGTGGCGGCGGCCTCGTAAAAAAGGGAGAGTTCGTCGAGTGTCCACTGCCATCCGTCGCCCTGGTTGGCGACGAGGCCCTGGAGCATGGCGGTGGTGGTGCGCTCGCCGGTGGGGGAGATGGCGGTGATCTCTCCGAGGAAGGGGGCGGTACGCGGGAAGTTCGCGACTTCGGTGAGGAAGCGACCGATCTCGACGTCGGGATTTTCGCCGGGCTGGAGGCGGCGGAAAAGTTTGAGGATGATCTTCGCGCCGTAAAAGATGTTGGTGTTGGACTGCTCGGAGGGGCTGATGCGGGCGGGCATCAAGCCGGTTCCGCGGGTCTGGGCGAAGATGGCCGATTGGCTGCCAAGGAGGGTTCCGGAGTTGCTGGAGGACCCCGGATCTACGATGGATGGCGTGGTGAGCGGGAGGGTTTGAATCTGCTCGATGACCGTGAGAAGCGCCTGGCGGAAGTCCTCGCGTACGGTCGCGTCGTGGAGAATGGTGGGGCCGTTTGGCATGATCAGCGTGGCGAGAATGCTTTGCGGCACGGCGGTGTTGATGGCTTCCAGATCTTGGCCGGAGGAGAAAGCGAGGGGGATCTGGTAGAAGTCGGAGGCACCCTCAACATAGGCGATTTCGACAAAGAACAGGGCGGGCGCGCAGGAAGCCGGGTCACTGTCTGGTTCTGTGGATGCCCAGTTGATGACGCGGATGGTCTGGATGGTGCGGCTCTTGGCACCGAACCAGCGCTGACGTGCGAGCCAGGCAGGGAGGCGGGATTCGAGCAGGGTAAGGCCGGGGCCGGAGGTGAGTGCTTCCCAGTCGCAGGACTCCAGATGGAGTGCGAGCTCGGTGCTTTCGTCGCGGATTCCGGCTCGGTCGATGACGGAGAGGTCGGTCTCCGGTGGGGCGGGTTGGAGCTCAAACCAGAGGAAGGAGTAGGGCGCGACGGTGAGGGCGTAGGGGGTGGAACCAACCT
>JAYVDT010000677.1:0-7829 GCA_043749265.1 Rhodanobacteraceae bacterium
ACGTGATGCAACTTATCTTGTGAAATAGCCGCGACAAACAATAGCGGTGCCGAAGTGACTGAGACTGTAGCACGTACTGAGATGGCTCGCAATGCCGCCTCCGGGTCGTTATTTTCGGAGGCTGCAAACGCTAAGTGGCCAGCAGCGTCGCCAAGAGCTTCCGGCGACGCGAACAAGCTCGGTTGGGCTACGATTCGGGTCAAAATGTCCTGCGCTTCGGCGTAGCGGCGAAGGTGAACCAGCGCGCGGCCCCGATCATCAACCGAGCGAGTATCGAGGGGATTCTGAGTCGTGATCGTGGCCAGAAGAGGCTCAGCTTTGGCCCATTGTTCGGAGTCGATATAAAGCCCCGCAAGGAGGCGATCAACGTTAGGGTCACGGGGGTTAGTCTGCGCAAGACTCTCGATCAGTGGCACAGCCATGGCTGGCTTGCCTTCGGCCGCGTAGGTTGAAGCAAGCTGAACGGTCAGCCCAGGGTCGCTGGCGTGGATTGCAAGCGCTTTGGTTAGGTAAAGTTCAGCTTCCGCCGGATGCTTTTGCTGTACCAGCAGCCGAGCCAGGCCTGCGGTGGCTTCGGGATCGTTCGGGTTGGAGAGCAGAACACGCCGGTACGCCGCCTCTGCCGCACCCGCACCACCCGCCGCCGACTGCGCAAGTTCAGCAGCGATCAAACTGTCTTCGGAAGTTTCAGAAGACAGTTTGATCGCTTCCAGTAACTCGTCACGAGCGTCGCCAGGGCGGGACTTCTGGTCTATGCGGGCAAGTGCGCGGAAAGCTCGGGCGCGCAGGCCGGCGTCACCGTTCGTCAGAGTCGCGGCTCCGGTCAAATCCTTGCGTGCGTCTTCCATGCGAGTGTTCCGCGCCAGCAGCAGGCCCACGGCAACGCGCGGCTCCAAAAAGTCAGGTTCGTTAGCGATTGCCGCGCGGTAACTTGTCTCTGCCGCCGATGTTTGGTCAAGGGCATCCTGGGCCGAACCAAGATCGTAAAGGAGCAGGGAATCCCTCGGATTGGCTGCAGCCAGCGGTGCGAGCAGCTTCAGAGCCCGTTGAAAGTCGCGAGACTCCAGTGCCGCATTGGCGGCCTCGCGCGCAGCGCTCCGGGTGCCCTGCGCGTCATGACCGAAGTCCTGAGCCCGAAGGCAGGGCGAGGAGACGCAGAGTAAGACGCAAAGGAAGCCGGGGGACAACCGTAGAGTGAAGCTGGATGAGATTTTCATGCAAAGTTTTGACTGCCGCGGAGCACCGGGGCGAGCCAGTGTCCGGTATGACTGGCCGTATTTGCAGCAATATCTTCCGGTGTGCCGACAGCGACAATCTGTCCTCCGCCATCGCCTCCCTCCGGACCCATGTCGATTACCCAATCAGCTGACTTAATAACATCGAGATTATGTTCGATAACGAGCAAGGAACCACCCCCTTCGATCAGCTTGTGGAAGGCCGCAAGAAGCTTGGCAACGTCGTCAAAGTGGAGGCCGGTCGTTGGCTCATCCAAAATGTAGAGCGTACGACTGCGCGCTTTTGCCGCTTCACTATTCGCGGATCGCGTCGAAATCGACCGCGCCGTTGCAAGGTGAGAAGCCAGCTTGACCCGTTGCGCCTCACCGCCAGAGAGCGTCGTGGCCGACTGACCAAGGCGCACGTAAGACAGGCCAACCTCGTCGAGAACGTACAGCTTGTCGATAATCCGGGGGTGCCCGGCAAAGTAGACCAAGGCTTCCTTGACGGTCATTTTCAGCACGTCGTTGATATTCTTACTTTTATACTTAACGTCGAGAATTGCTGCCTTGTAACGTGTGCCGCCGCACTCTTCGCATGGCAGTTCGATGTCCGCAAGGAACTGCATTTCAACCGTCACCGTGCCATCGCCCTCGCAGACGTCGCAGCGGCCACCGGGGACATTAAATGAGAAGGCGCCCGCAGCAAAATTCTTCCGTTTGGCATCCGGCTGCGCTGCAAAGAGCGCACGGATGTCGTCGAACGCTTTGATGTAAGTCACAGGGTTGGAGCGGGGCGTGCGACCAATCGGCGACTGGTCGACGAGGATAACCTCATTCAAATACTGCGTGCCGGATAACTCACGGTAGAGCGAAGTGGGGTCGGCGCCTTCGGTCTGCCCAAGAGCCTGTTGTAATGCGCGATAAAGAACCTGATGCACGATCGTCGACTTACCGGAACCTGAGACGCCCGTGACGCAGCACATCAATCCAAGCGGGATGTCGAGGTCTACTCCGCGGAGATTGTGAACGCGAGCCCCGGTCAGCTTCAGGTGTTCGCGGCCTGGCTCGCGGCGCATCTTTGGGACAGGGATCGTCAGCCGTCCGGAGAGGTACTTACCCGTAATAGACGCCGGGTTTGCAGTAACTTCCGCTACTGTACCGGCGGCAAGCAGTTGCCCGCCCAACTCCCCAGCGCCCGGACCGAGATCCAGCAGATAGTCCGCAGCGCGAATGACGTCAGGATCGTGTTCCACGACCAAGATCGTATTGCCGAGGTCGCGCAGATCTTCCATGATGCGGATAAGCTTGGCGGTATCCCGTGTGTGCAGTCCGATGGACGGCTCATCCAGAACATAGAGTGCACCAACCAAACGCGAACCAAGTGAAGTTGCAAGTTGAATGCGTTGCGATTCGCCGCCCGAAAGGGTTGAGGAAAGACGATCCAGCGTCAAGTAGTCCAGGCCAACCTGCTGGAGGAAATGCGTCCGCTGGCGAACCTCTTCGAGCACCTTGCCGGCAATCTCCATCTGGGCTGGCGAAAGGGTAAGGGAGTCGAAGAATTCAGTGGCCGCGGTAATAGTGAGTGCAGCAACTTCGCAGATATTCTTGCCTTGCAATAGCACCGCGCGAGCTTCGGCTCGAAGGCGAGTGCCACGGCAATCCGGACACGCTGCATAGCCGCGATATTTGGAGAGGAAGACGCGAACGTGCAACTTGTACTTCTTGCGGTCGAGCTCAGCAAAAAACCCGCGGATGCCCGAGAAAGCCCCTTGCCCTTCCTGAATAAAGTGTTGATGCGCGGGGCTCAGGTCGTACCAGGGGACGTTGGTAGGAATACCGGCGGCGCGTGCGACGCGTTTCATCTCGCCGTGGTACGGACGGTATTTCGTAGTGGTCCAAGGATGGATTGCGCCATCATCCAGCGACTTTGATCGATCGGGAATAATGAGACCCGGATCGAAATCGATGGTATTGCCGAAGCCCTGGCATCGCGGGCACGCGCCAAAGGGATTGTTGAAGGAGAAGAGGCGCGGCTCAGGATCGCGATAGGCGCGATGGCAGGTAGTGCACTCAAACGCCGCCGAGTAACGGTATTTCGTGCTGCTCGGATGCGCATCATTGGGCAGAGTCTGAAATTGAATCTCGCCAGACTCTCGATAGCCCGTCTCAATCGCATCCACAAGCCGCGCGCGGACATCAGGCGAAAGCGCAAGTCGGTCAGCGAGCACGAAGATCGGCTGCGAGAAGTCGAGCTCAAGCAGCGACTCCGGAGTAGAGAACTCGACGATAGAACCAGGTTCCCCCGCCGCAATCTGCGTAGCTGTCTGCTGGTAGAGCCGGTTGTAACCTCGACGCCGCAGTTCCAGAAGACGATCCTTGAGCGTGTCGGTAAGCGTCGCAGCAGCAATGTTGGTTGGAGCTTTCTTGCTTGCCTTGGCGAGTTTCTTGGCCGGCTTCGATGCTTCGGGAACATCGGTCGATGAGCCCTGCAGAGCTTCAAGGCGAATCTCCGTGCGAACGATCGGGAACAGCGCGTAGGTGCGGGTTCCTTCCGGCAATGCCAGCAGCGACGCAACAATCTCATCCACGGAATCGCGCTTGACGATCCCGCCGCAATGGAGACACGTAACCGTGCCGCAACGAGCATAGAGCAGCCGGAGGTAGTCGTAGATTTCAGTAGCCGTCGCCACGGTTGAACGCGGGTTGCGTGTTTGATTTTTCTGCTTAATCGCAATGGCCGGCGCGAGCCCGTCCATGTGGTCCACATCCGGCTTCTCGATCCGCTCCAGAAACTGACGGGCGTACGCCGACAAGGATTCCACATAGCGGCGCTGACCTTCGGCATATACGGTGTCGAACGCGAGCGACGACTTGCCGGACCCCGAAACGCCCGAGACAACCGTCAAGGCGTTGTGCGGAATATCGACGTCGATGCTTTTGAGATTGTGCGTGCGTGCGCCGCGGATGGTGATGTGGTCGATGGCCTGGGGGAGCGCTCGAATGGCATTTTCCGGTTCAATCAATTCGTCAATCATGGCCACCTCCTATTGTCGGATAGATGGGCCGGGAATGCGAATCGAACTTTCTACCGCATACATAAGCCGCGCCGTTACGCGTCCGTCGGTTGCGTCCGAAAGATTTCAAGCAGCAACAGACACGCCCCCACGACGATAGCCGAGTCAGCGAGGTTGAAGTCTGGCCAGTGGTAATGAAAAATCTTGACCTCCAGAAAGTCCACGACGTAGGAGAACCGAATCCTGTCGTAGAGATTCCCGATGGCCCCGCCCAGTATCAAGCCGAGTGCGATCCCCGTAAGCGAGAGTTGTTTTCCAGTCTGCCAGATCATGCCCAAAACCACGATTACTGCAGCAATCGAAAACACGATTAGGACATTGCGAACGACAACCGGCGACAATGACTCCGCGAACAGCGAAAATGCCGCACCTGTATTGAAAACATGCGAGATCCTAAAGATGCCCGGAATCACCGTGATGAACGCACCGCGTGCGACGTTGTGGTCAACCCATATCTTCGACAAACGGTCCAGGGCGATGATGATTACGGCAAGCAAAAGCAGGATCGGCCGCGCGTCGCGGCTACTCGTGTTGTTGGTGGACATCAGGCGTTGGGCTCCGGGCTTACATTGGGCTTAGAGTAGGGAGCAAAACCAATCGCTTGCAACGCCCCGGCGCAGCGGAGACAGACCGTGGGGAATCGAGCGTCGTCGCCGACCTCTGGGATGTAACGCCAACAGCGATCGCACTTCGGCGCAGCGGACTTGCTCACTTCTAGCGTCAGTGGATTTCGGCCGGCCTCCTCGTAGGGCTTCAGGGCGACGTGCGAGACGTTTAAGAGTTCCGCCAACGCGTGCGCATACTTCGTTAGGACTGCAGCATCCTGCGGACCCGAAAGATGGATCGTCACTTCCGCTTCCAGCGACTTGCCGATCACCTTTTCTGCTCGAAGGACCTCAAGCTTTGACAGAGCCTGGTCACGGATGACGAGAAGTTGTGCCCAGTCCGCTTCGAGATCCGACTCATTCCCCGGAACAATATCCGCCAGGTCCGGGAACAGGGCAAGATGCACACTGGGTTCGCGACCTTCAATCTGCGGCAACAGCGGCCACACTTCATCAGCCGTGAAGCTGAGGATCGGTGCAATGAGGCGGGTTAACGCTTCTGCAATGCGCCACAGCGCCGTCTGCGCCGACCGTCGTGAGGGATGTGCCGGAGCAAAGGTGTAAAGACGATCCTTCAGCACATCAAGATAGAGCGCCGAAAGATCGGTGTTCACAAACTCGTTGAGCGAGTGGTAGGCCCTATGAAACTCGAAGTCGTCATAAGCCTTGCGAATCTTCGCATCCAGATCAGCCGTCCGCGCCAGGATGTATTTATCCAGCGGCTCGAGAGCCTCGAAGGCTACGGCATCGGTTGCGGGGTTAAAGTCGTGGATGTTCCCCAGCAGAAAGCGCAGCGTGTTGCGCAGCTTGCGATAATTGTCGCCGACACGCTGCATCAGACTTTCGCTCGCCGCGACATCCTCACGGAAGTCGACCGATGCGACCCACAGCCGAATGATCTCCGCGCCTAGACGCTTCGCAACATCGACCGGATCGACACCATTGCCAAGCGATTTTGAGAACGCGCGGCCTTGCTCATCAAGCGTCCAGCCCGACGTGGCGACACTCCGATATGGTGCAACGCCACGAAGCGCAACCGAGGTTAGCAACGATGAGTGAAACCAGCCGCGATGCTGATCGCCACCCTCTGTATAAAGATCAGCAGGGAAGCGCAGTGTATCTTCGGCATCGAGCACTGCATGCCAGCTTGCTCCGGACTCAAACCACACGTCCAGAATGTCCATCTCCTTGCGGAACTCATCTGCCTCTGCATTGCCGCAGCTCGCGCAAGTTGTACCTGCAGGCAGCAGGTCGGCGGCGGAATGCACATACCAGGCATCGGCAGATTCGCGCTTGAACAGCTCCACGACGCTGGCATTGATCTCGGCTGACTTGAGCGGCTCATGGCACTTGTTGCACAGGAATACCGCAATCGGCACGCCCCAGATGCGCTGACGAGAGATGCACCAGTCGGGCCGCGTGGCTATCATATTTGAGATGCGTTCTTCACCCCACGCCGGGTCCCAAATCACCTGCTTGATCTCGTCGAGCGCCCTCTGGCGGAACGTTGTTTTCTTGCCTTCGGCGTCATCCATCGGCGTCTCCATGCCGATAAACCATTGCTCCGTGGCGCGAACGATCACGGGATTGTGGCAACGCCAGCAGTGCGGATACGAGTGCTCAAAGAAGCTCGCACTCAGCAGTGCTCCGCTTTCCCGCAACAACTCCGTGATCGGCTTGTTAGACTCGAAGACTGTCAGGTCGGCGTAAGGCTGCCCGTCCGTATTCCTCTGGCGGCCTGCGTTATCGACATACTGTAGCTCCGGCAGGTTGTAACGCTTGCCTGTGTAGAAGTCGTCCACGCCGTGCGCAGGCGAAGTGTGAACGGCGCCGGTTCCCTGATCTGCCGTCACATAGGGCGCAATCACGCCAAGGATGGACCGATCCAGAAACGGATGCTGGAAGGTCGTGTGCTCCATGCGAATGCCATTGAATCGGGTGATCGGCTCTGGCATAGTGGTCAGGCTCGAACGTTTCTCCACCTCTTCGCGAAGCCCTTCGGCGATGATATATGTGACGTTTCCGGCGTCCACGGCAACATACTCAAGCTCCGGATTGAAGGCTACGGCCTGCGACGCGGGAATCGTCCAGGGCGTCGTCGTCCAGATTATGGTGTAAACATTTCGTCCAGCCAACGTGGGGTGGATGGCGGCCGGGTCGCTGGTAAGTTTGTAGCGGATATACACGCTGGGCGAGGTGTGCTGTTCGTACTCAACTTCGGCCTCTGCCAGCGCGGTCTGGTCGTGTATGCACCAGAAAACCGGTTTCAGGCCCTTATACACAAAGTCCTGCTCAAAGAACGCATAGAAGGTTTCGAGAATGCTTGCTTCGTATTCGAAGGACATTGTCTTATATGGATTCGACCAACGGCCAAAGATGCCGATTCGCTGGAACTGCGAGCTCTGCAGATCGACATACTTTTGGGCGTATTCACGGCAGGCGCGGCGAACGCTGACTGCGGGCATCTCCAGCTTCTTGCGGCCAAGCTGCTCGTCTATCTTGATCTCGATCGGCAAGCCATGGCAGTCCCAGCCTGGAACGTACGGCGCATCAAAGCCAGCCATCGTCTTGGTCTTGACGACAAAGTCCTTGATGCACTTGTTTAGCGCATGGCCAAGGTGAATTGCGCCGTTGGCGTAGGGAGGGCCATCGTGCAGGATGTACTTCGGCGACCCATCACGGGCTACCCGGATCTGATGGTAGAGGTCCTGTTTCACCCAACCTGCGAGCCGCGCCGGCTCATTCTGCGGCAGGTTTGCCTTCATCGGAAAGTTGGTCTGGGGTAGGTTCAGGGTCGACTTCAGAGGCTTTTCAGCGGACACGCTGGCGTCGGGGGCGGCTTCAACTTCGGACATGCACGATCCTCGTAAAGGTACTTCCGGTGGCCGCTTCCGCCCCGTCATAGCTGCGGACCCGGAAACGAGTCACCCAAC
>JAYVDT010000678.1:0-7825 GCA_043749265.1 Rhodanobacteraceae bacterium
TGTCCCATGCTATTGAAGATATCAATTTCGGCGTGAATCCAGAAGCTCAGATGATCTTTACGCCAAGGGTGCATGACGGCCTCTCGCTGTGTCTGAAGCCCGGGGCTGCTCTGGCGTTCGGTTATTTCCACGTCTCCTCGTCCCTTCCCGAAAGTACGCGGTCGAGATATGTAGCAGCGCTGATGAGGGCCAAATGAGTAAAGGCCTGGGGGAAATTGCCCAAATGCTCGCCAATTGGGCTGAGCTCCTCGCTGTAAAGGCCCACATGATTGGAGTAGCCCAGCATCCGGTCGAACAGCGCTTGCGCCTTTTCAACCTGGTGCCCGCGTGCGAGGCACTCAACGTACCAGAAAGAGCAGGCCGTAAAGGAGCCCTCGGTTCCATCAAGCCCGTCCTTTTCTCCCGTATCGGTGCGATAGCGAAAGACCAATGCATCTTCGACGAGGTCGCGTTCGATCACCTTCAGCGTCGACAGCCACAGCGGATCGGTGGGGCTGATGAATCGCACGAGCGGCATCAGCAGGGCGGACGCATCTACGAAATTGGCGCCCGTGTATGCCACGAACGCACCTAGCTCATGATTGTAAAAATCGTCGAAGATACTCTGATGGATTGCATTCCGCAGGTCCTGCCACTCGACCAGCGGAGCTGGCTGCGAGCGCTTTTCCGAGAGCCTGAGCGCACGGTCGACAGCCACCCAGCACATGACGCGCGAATGGAGAAACTGCTGGGCCCCGCTACGTACCTCCCAGATCCCCCTATCAGGCTCCTGCCAATGGCTTGCCACAAAACTGATTAGTTTTTGAACGCCTGCCCACTGCTCATGAGAGATAGCATCGCCGTACTTGGTAGCCAGATACATTGCGTCCATCAACTCTCCGTAGATATCCAGCTGCAACTGTTTGGAAGCGGCGTTTCCGATCCTCACCGGCGATGAACCCTGATAGCCCTCGAAGTTCGGCAGTGTTGATTCTTCGATCTCCGTACCTCCGTCGATACGGTACATCAGCTGCAACGATCCATGCTGACCGTCCTGATTCATGGCGCGCGCGCGCAGCCACTTCATAAAGTGTGCAGCTTCGTCGACGTAGCCCAGGCGAATGAATGCGTACAAAGTAAAGGAAGCGTCGCGCAGCCATGTATACCGATAGTCCCAGTTTCGTTCACCGCCAATTCTTTCCGGCAGGCCGAAGGTCGCGGCAGCAATGATGGAGCCATACTTGCGGCTGGTTAGAAGCTTCAACGCCAGTGCTGAGCGATTCACTATCTCCCGCCAGCGCCCCCGGTAGCTGGACTTGCCTACCCAATTCCGCCAGTACAAGGAGGTCTGTGAGATGTCCTCGTCCACAGCCTCAGGTTCGGCCAGCGGCACATCGTCCCCGGAGCCAGGGCACGCGAAGATGAAGACGGCACAGTCGCCGTCCCTTAGGGTAAAGTTAGCCGTCGCGGTGCCATCCTCCACCGACAGCGGCACGCTGCTCGCGAGCTGCACCCGCAGCCCTTTGGGTCCGTCGCCGCTGAACGCAACATGATCTGGCTCAAGGGTGGCCGTATGACTCTGCCTGCCGTAGTCGAACGCGGGTTTGCATACCATCCGGCATTCGGCTGTACCACGCACACATTTAACTCGCCGCAGGATGTGGTGCCGATCGCCTGACTCGCAGATCGGCATGCAGTCGGTAATCTCCACCAGTGCCTCGTCGCTTAGAAACCTGGTCAGCAGGATGTTGGTGTCCGGCAGGTACATCTGTTTCACGCGCATGCCCAGCTGAGTTGGCCGTATGGAGAAGTGGCCGCCCTTTTCGTGGTCAAGGAGCGAAGCGAAGATGGTCGGCGAATCAAAATCTGGAAAGCATAGAAAGTCGATCGACGCGTCCATGCCTACCAGTGCAATGGTATTGAGGTCGCCGATTACCGCGTAGCTTTCGATAGGCGCGTATGCCAAGGTGGTGCTCCTGAAGAGTCTTGCTTTCAGATGCACTTCCGGCGTCCGCGGGGAATTGCGAGTAGATATATTCGGGAAAAGATGTGGGTCTAGCTGCCAGTGAATGCCAGAACGCTCGGGCTTTATCGCAATACGTCCGTGCCTATAAACCTTCGATGTTGCTTCTCTGTTGGAGTCCGTGATCGATTCGCTCCAGGCGAAAATAAGATCCCTCGGGGCTGAAACAGCCCGCGTTCAAGTCAGCGTTGCGGACAACGGTACAGGCCTCGATGAGGCTGCTATGGTTCAGTTATTTGAGGCATTCTTCACATGCCAAAGGCATGACGGGGAATGGCCCTGGCAGCCTTTTTGCCAGCAAGCGGCTCTCGCTGCGTCCAAAGGGAAGATCTGCTGGATTCAGATTGGAGTCAGGCTTCGCAGAGCTCAGACTCAGTCATACTTTTTGCTCACGCCGGTCGTGTGTTTGGTGTCGAGTTGCACCGGCCTGGGTGCCGTCCCCTCCGGGAGGGGATCATGCAACACCACGTTCAGCAATGATTTGTGCACATGAATACGACCGTTGTAGGAGATGTACCCGAGCTTGCGAAAGTTATTCATAAACTTGCTGACACGAGAACGAGTGGTTCCGATCATCTCGGCAAGTTCCTCCTGGGTTACTGGAGGAATCATCGTCTCCGGTTCGCCGGGCTTGCCAAACTCGGCCATGATGAGCAGTGTTCGAGCGAGGCGTTTTTCACAGTTGTTAAGCAATTGATCAATGAGATCTTCCCTGGTTTTCACTCCGCGAAGTAAGACAAACTTCAGGAAGATATCAGAGAATTCCTGCTGTTCATGAAGCAGCAAAACCATCTCTTTACGGCTTACTTTTATGGCTTTGCACGGTTCGATGGCGGTGGCCGTGGCATGATGGATGCCGTCACCGCCCGAGAGAGATTCCTCTCCGATAAAGTCTCCCGGCAACAAGATTGTGACAGTCGCCTCTTTGCCTCTTTGAGACACAACGGTAAGCTTGACCCGACCCGAATCAAGGAAGAAGATGGCATCTGCAACGCCGCCTTGAGCGAAAAAGACGTGCCCAGATTTTATCTGCGTCATCCTAAGCGATATACCGGACGTCAGTAGGAATCGTGTGGGGTCGAACAAATTCCCATTGGTGCTTGGCATCGGTCTTCTCCATGCCGCTCTTCTTTTCGGTGCTACTAACAAAGCGGGCCCATAATATTTACCTTGTTAGTGTCTTCAAAGTGACATGGGGTTGCCTGTGGCACGCTGCTCACATTCCAGGATCGAGCGGATTGACAAGCGTTGCACATCGCGTGTCGATCTCTTTCCAGGAACCGGTTACCCCTCTTGCGTGTTGCCCGCCGCCGACTTTACAACTCATTTCGAAGGATGCAACTGGTCTTCGAGATTCCGCTTCAACCGCTCGGCCTTGGCCCACGACCGGGTGTCCGTTTTGCACCGTTGCCTGTGCCGTCTTGAGTCCAGCGATGTACCTGCGGCAGTCGCAGCGCATGGTGAACTTATCGCCTGTGTACTTTCAACTAGCCGAGTGGCGAACGTAGATGGTGATAGCGGGGGTGGTGTCATACTGCCTTACCCATCTGGTTGACTTCGATTTACGTCAACTCGTGCGACCCTGTCGGATGTGATGTCAGCCAGTAGGCTAGTTTTGACGCAAAAATAAAGCCTTCGATAATCCGGATTGCATTAGTTAGGGGGACTTCCTGCGAAAGAAAGTAACCGGAACATCTGATTGCATGATAGCGAGAAGGGCCGACGCCCTTTAGCACGTCAACCACGGGTAGCTGGGCCGCATGCATGGAACTGGCCAATACACGATCAGCGATCTGGCAGAGCTGTTCTCCATCTCTCGTCCAACCGTCTACCGGACGCTGCTGCGCGGCGTTAGCTGATTGCGATGGCTACAAGGATCCAGTTGGCCTGCTAAACGTGTTTGTTACCGGCATCCTGTTCAGCTATGCGTTGTGGCGCACTGGTTCGCTGTGGTGGGGCATCGGGATGCACATGACGTGGGACTGGTCGCAAAGCTTCCTCTATGGCGTGCCGGACAGCGGACTTCTCTCGATCGGGCGGCTTTTTCAAACGCATCCAACAGGCAATCCCTTGCTCTCCGGTGGCCCGGCCGGCCCGGAAGGCAGCCTTCTGGCCTGGCCAGTCCTTCTGCTGTTGTTTCTGGCGATCCGTTTACAGCCGCAGGGAACGCAGCCGCCGGTGGAACCCGAAGCAGGAGCCGCGCGAATGCAGTCCCCAGTGGCCGGGTTGGCATAACATCATTGCTCAGATCACGGCTGCTGATAAGCAGTTTGAATGACGAGACGCCTACTACGACCCGCTGGGAATCAGTGGGCACAGTTTAGTAAATGCGGGTAACTAAGGCTTATCCTGTACGGCCCGAAACTGACACTTGGCTGCACCTGCAAGAGTAACGCAGGTAGCGTGAACAAGAAAGATGCTCCCATTCCGAAAGCCGCTGTGGGGTGTGCGCGACGGGAGGACGACTTCACGAACGCGCTCTATCGAAGGTGCCTAAATGATGTCAATGTCCAGGCATTGACCACGATGACGATATCCTCGGCGGAAGCACCATGGGGAGTTGGCCACCATAGCCGCCGCCTCCGAAACTGCGCTCAGTATCGGCTTTGCAGGATGGTCCTTGACACCTTGCCGAGCCTCAACTCGCGCCGGAATTACGCCAAGGCCCTCGACGACCTCTTCGCCTTCTCGGCCGTCCGGCCCCTTACCCGGGAGCTCCTGATGGAGTACCGAGCCTCGCTCGAGAGCTTATCGGCCTCTACCATCAACGTCCGGCTCTCGGCCATCCGCAAGATGGTCTCGGAAGCCCGCAAGAACGGGATGCTGTCAGCCGAAGACGCCGCCAACCTCACCGAGACCCCAACATCCGGCAGAAGGGAACCCGGCTGGGGAACTGGCTCACCAAAGAGCAGGCCAAGGAACTGCTGGCCGTCCCCGACCGCTCCACCCTCAAGGGCAAGCGGGACTCCGTCATCCTGGCGTTGCTGGTCGGCTGCGCCCTCCGCCGGCAGGAGCTCGCCTCGCTCGAGGTCTGTTCCATCCAACTGCGGGAGGGCAGATGGGTCTTGGCGAATCTGGAAGGGAAGGGGAGACGCATCCGACGGTTGCCGTCCCCGTCTGGGTCAAGCATGGCATCAACGCCTGGATGAGTGCGGCCGGGATCGACGAGGGTCCGCTTCTGCGCAGGATCCGTAAAGGGGGCAAAGTAGGGGCGAGCCTGAGCGACTGGGCGATCTGGTCCGTGGTCGAGCGGTCGGCCAAGCAGATCGGCATCGAGCGCTTCGGCGCCCACGATCTACGGCGTACCTGCGCGAAGCTCTGCAGGAAGAGTGGCGGGGATCTGGAGCAGATCAAGTTTCTGTTGGGACACTCTTCGATTCAGACCACGGAGCGCTACCTGGGATCGGAGCAGGAGATTGCAGTTGCCGTGAACGATAGCCTCGGTTTGTAAATCGCAGAAATGCTCCCTGTACGTGAATCGCCTTGTTTCGTGTTTCGTGTGGGGTGGGATTAGCCTTCTGACTATGTTCATCGAAGACGATAAGCTGCCATCGGACGTGCTCCGCAAAGGCTACAGTGATTCTCACCATGCACTCTGTTGTCTGGAATGCGGCTACGAAGCTGATTTCAACCCCTCTTTGGCAGGTACGATCGGTCAACCGCTGGCCCTCCTACTTCATCATTCCTGCGAAGCAGACGACACTTCGCAATTAGGTAGAGGCGACTAGATCCAGAGAGAAGGTAACGCTACCTGTACGCGAATAGCTAAACGGCTCTGTGTTTGGGCTTGGATACGATCGGATCGAGGAGCAATGAAGCTAACAACCAAACATCATTCTGAAGAGTTCAAAGCGATCCTTGGCATCATTGAGTCTGGACGAACCCGAGCTTTTGAAGCTGTGAACGTTGCACTGATTGAGACCTATTGGGCGATTGGTGAGCAACTATCGCAAAAAGTATCTGAGGCTGGCTGGGGGAAAGGTGTGGTTGCTGATCTCGCCTCTTGGTTAGCTTCTGAAGCGCCAGATCTCAAAGGATTCTCCGCCTCGAATCTCTGGCGCATGAAGCAGTTCTACGAGACATACGCACCGCTGCCAAAACTCGCAACGCTGTTGCGAGAATTGTCTTGGTCGAAGCACCTCCTTTTGTTGTCCAGCTGCATGTCTGAAGACGAGAAGGAGTTTTACCTGCTTTCCGCGACTCGCTGGCGCTGGTCGCATCGTGAACTCGAACGTCAGATCAAGAAATCAGTTTTGAACGGACAATGCTGTCCGATCTAAAACTCGCAACAGTGTCGCGAGTTCTACCGGAAAGCGCGGTAGGTGTATTCAAGGACAGCTACATGCTGGACTTTCTCGATCTCCCCGAAACCCACAGTGAGGTGGACCTCCAAGCAGGGCTACTCCTGAACCTGAGAAAGTTCCTGATGGAGTTGGGAGACGGCTTCGCCTTCGTCGGAGAGAAGGTTCGTGTCCAGGTCGGCAATCAGCACTTCGAACTCGATCTGCTGTTCTACCATCGGGACCTTCAATGTCTTATTGCTTTTGAACTCAAAACTGGGCGATTCGCGCCTAAGCACATGGGCAAGCTTGCTTTTTATCTGGAGGCCCTTGATCGGGATAGAAAACGGCCGCATGAAAACCCGAGCATCGGCGTTTTATTGTGCAGAACAAAGGACGATGAAGTCGTGGAGTACGCAATGAGCAGACATCTCTCGCCGGAGCTTGTAGCCCAGTATGAAACAAAAATGATTCCGAAGGCTCTCCTCCAACGGAAGCTTCATGAGTGGAGCCTGCTGCTTAACAAGTCCGAGGACTAAGACAAGAGTGGATGAACCCTGCGGTTCATCCACCCAGGCTGACGACTATTCGTCGGCAGCTCCGTCGGAAGGATCATCGGCGGCTTCTACTTTCGAAAGCCGCTTCATGCTGACGGCGTGGATCTCTGCGATTCGGTGCTTGAACGTGACGCCCTTGAGTTCGTCCTCGACCTCGCGATACCGGAGAACTCCTTTGAGCGT
The DNA here is from genome assembly GCA_043749265.1 of Rhodanobacteraceae bacterium. Taxonomy (GTDB): domain Bacteria; phylum Acidobacteriota; class Terriglobia; order Terriglobales; family Acidobacteriaceae; genus Edaphobacter. The sequence goes on from JAYVDT010000678.1 coordinate 7,023, forward strand.
GATGAGCTGCCCCTTCTGGAGAGTCCTGGCGAACTTCGAGAGATTCCTTCAAGCATAGACGCGATGCCATTCGGTGCGGTTCTCGTATTCGCCCTTCTCGTTCTTCCAGCTTTCCTGGGTTTGCGATGTTAAGGACGACGAACTCTTTGTTGTTCTGAGTGGTTTTGGCTTCTGCGTTCTGTCCTAGGCGGCCGATGAGGATGACTTTGTTGAACATGATGTTTGGCTCCGTTTCTTCTGGTTTGTCCGCTGTCTGCGGCACACGCTTGCCCAACGGGTGTGCCGTCGCGACCCACTCCCGCGGCGACTGGATGGGATCTGCGGAAGGGGACTACAGCTTGCCTGGGGGCAGGAGTCCGCACCTCTTGAGAGGCGCGTAGCGGATTCTGGGCAGGAGAGCGTGCGTCCGAAGGGCGTGGGTGTTCTGAGCGCGATACGCTGAACCCAGAAAAAAGGCAAACCGGAAGGGAGCCGCCCCCTTCAACGGTTTGTTCATCACGGGCGGGAGTTCGCAGAAGACTGCTCAGAGCAGAGAAGTAGTCCGAGAAACCCATGCTGGAAAACACAAGGACGATACAGAGCCGCGTAGGTTAGCGGATTGCCCAGTCTCTCGCCTTCGTCGTGGTTCTCCGGATGTAAGAAACGCTTGGAAGGGCTGGGATCGCGGGAGAGATAGTCGTCTTCAAGGGCACGTTCAATGCGGTCCTCGCTCATGCCATTGGCGTAAGCGGCGACACAGAAGGCTATGTCTGCGGCGGCGGGGCGGTCCTGATACTTGCTGGAGGTGCGGAAGCGTTCGAGCG
>JAYVDT010000679.1:0-2290 GCA_043749265.1 Rhodanobacteraceae bacterium
TCCAACACGCTCTCAAGGAGATTCACGTACAGCTGAAGGTATCGTTCGATAGTCGAGACCTTGAAATATTTTGGGTTGTACTCAAGCTGGAGACGAGGCCCCTCGGACTCGCGATCCACAATCGCAAACATCATTTCAAACACCGCACCTGGACTATCAGACCGTACCGGGACAATCTCAAGGCCGCCAACGCGATACGTAATCATGAACGCTTTCTGGTACAAAAAAAAGATAGGCAGCTCAAGGGATGCGTTGCTCTGTGCAAAATATGGATCGTGGATTAGGCTTTCGAAGGGAAGTGCTTGATTCTCAAAAGCTTCCAACGCCCATTTTTGCACCTTCTCTATCAGCGATCGTAACGTCTCTTCCTCAGCAAGTTGGAGGCGCATCACTTGTATGTTGGTAAATAACCCGATCAGGTCCAAGGTCTCTTCCGTTCGATTGGCGCACGGTGAGCCAATCACCAGATCCCGTCGCCCGGTCAGTCGATATAACAGGCTTGCAAAGACCCCCATCAGCAGCGTATTAAAGGTGATGCTCTCGCGCTTGCAATAAACATGTGCTCGATCTTGCAGCTTTCGTGGAATCAGTAGCGTTTCAATGTCTCCCGAAACCGACTGGTGGCGCTCATCCAGGGATGAGACTGCATCCAAATCACGATTCAGGCTAAAGCGACTGAAACCATTCCCAAGATAGTCCCTCCAAAACTGAAGAGAGGCCGCAGATTCTTTTCCGGCCAGCCACTCTTCTTGCCAGATGGCGAAGTCCGCAAACTGAATGGGCAAGTCAGGTAACAAAGGTGCGGACTTGTTGACCAACGCCTCATAAAAAGCAACCATGTCGCGCAACAAAACGCCAAGCGAATAGCCATCGCAAATAATGTGGTGCATCGTGACTAGAAGCAGATGATGCTGTTCATCCAAACGCAAAAGCTTCAACACCAGCAATGGCCCCTGGCGCAGATCAAGCCGGAGCGCTGCATGATCACGGATCAACTCTTCGCCGCGAACGCTTTGCACCGCGGCGTCAAGTTGGCAGAGATCAACAACCGGAATTAATACGGCCATGGTGGGGTGAATCAACTGTGTAAGCTTGCCTTCATTCAGCGTGAAGGTCGTCCGCAACATCTCATGGCGGTCCACACATAGTGCAAAAGCATGCTGCAACGCAGCAACGTCGAGTGGCCCAGTGCAGTCCCACTTCAATGGCATATTGAAGGCAGGATTACCCGGGTTCAATTGGTCGAGAGACCAAAAGCGCAATTGGCCGGCAGTTGCGGGCATAGCAAAGACCTCTGGCTTCGCGATAGAGCCAGACGATTCGTGGCCGCTGTCAACAAAATAGTTCACCGGAATTTGCGGTACTTCATACGGGGATTGGGGCATCTGCTCTTACCTTTTCACTCGATAACCATCGCGTGAAATCGCGGCTATCCTAGTCGGAATGCTTATTGGTGTCGATGAAGTTTTATTGGCTTCAAGTGCGCAGCACACGGCCTCAATCGTCCGTTGTAGGAATATCAACGTTGGTGTAACCGGCAAACCTTTATTTTGTGCTTGCGCCGCAATCCTGAACACCAGCAGGGAATCAGCACCCAGGTCAAAGATGCTCTCCCGGATGCTGACGGACGGTAACTGCAGCAATTCGGTCCAAATGTCCGCCAACAATCGCTGTTCAGGAGTTACCGCGGGCGCAAACTCGACAATCTCCGTTGCGGTCTCTTCAATAAGTTCCAGCGACTTTCGATCCACTTTTCCGTTTGGCGTGCGCGGAAGCTTCTCCAATACGACAAAACCTGCAGGGACCATGTATTCCGGCAGCGTCTGCCCCAGCATCGCCGGCAACTCACGTACCAGCGGCAAGGCCCGCGGATCGCTTGCTGTAAAGCCTGTCGCTAAGTATGCGATGAGTCGATTCGCCCCCGTCTTCACCGACTTCTGCTGCGTTACAACCGCTTCGGACACCAGCGCGTGCAGACCAATCACACCTTCAATTTCTGCCAACTCGATGCGATACCCACGCACCTTTACCTGGAAGTCCTTGCGCCCCAATAACTCCGTACTTCCGTCATGATGAAGACGCGCAAGATCTCCCGTCGCGTAGATGCGCCCAGCATCAAACGGATTAGCCACAAACTTATCCGCCGCTAGATCAGGGCGTTTCCAATAGCCACGAGCAAGTCCTGCTCCTCCGATATAAAGCTCACCAGTCACTCCCAACGGGCTCGGATCCAGATACTTGTCGAGGACATAGAAGTGCGTGTTCGCTATCGGCGGTCCCACGCGCACTG
>JAYVDT010000680.1:0-2285 GCA_043749265.1 Rhodanobacteraceae bacterium
GAGCAGCGGGATAGCGGCTTCCGGCCGGCCCAGGCGGAAGAGGGTGAGGCCACGCATCTGGACGGACTCCTGGTCGTTGGGATCCTGCTGGATGGCATCAGCGAAGGCTTTGTCCGCGGATTGGAGTTTTCCCTGGGTATAGAGCGCTACTCCGCGCATACGATGAACGCCGCCGGGAACTGGTACGGCCTGAGCTTCGCGGTCGAGTTGCACAAGTGCTTCGTCAGCATGGCCTTGCTCGATGGATTTGCGGAGGCTATCAAGGGATTGGCTTGCCGGGAGGGTGGTCATACCATTGGCTTTTGAGTCTTGAGCGCGAAGACTAGTTGCGTCCGGAGTTGCGACAAATGCCAGCAGAAGCAGCTTGGCCACTGGGAAAGGGACGAACCGAAATATGTCGTTTTTTTGAAAGGTCATAGCCTTCTGGAGATTACATGGAATAATAAGAGGACTTTTTGATGGAGACATTGCCACACGTAAAACTTGTTTGTCCCAAGCGGGTCATTCGTTTTGAAACAGACGCGGCTGCATAAGACTGTTGTTACGGGAAGAAGGAAAGATGGACGTTCCTGTTCGTACGCTTCCAAAGTACAGGCAGATTCTCGATGACCTTAAACGGGAGATCGAGACGGGTCGGCTACGGCCTAAGGACAAGCTCCCAACCGAGGCGCAGCTTGGAGAACGGTATCAGGCCTCGCGCATCACTGTCGCGAAGGCTGTCAACGAGCTGTTGCAACAAGGCCTGGTCTCTCGGCGGGCTGGGTCCGGGACGCACGTGCTGGGTGGAACTGAGCCTTCCGGGCATACTTTTGGGTTGCTGATTCTGGATCTTGGCCGCACAGAGATCTTTGAACCCATCTGCCAGGGCATGATGGCTTCACCGCTCTCCAAGCCCCACTCATTGCTGTGGGGACATGCGATGGGCGAGGCCGACTTGCAGGCTGAAGATGCGATCCGGCTTTGCCAGCAATATATCAACAAAAAGGTTGCGGGCGTGTTTTTTGCGCCGTTCGAGTTTTTGCCCTGCAAAGACGATGCGAATCTTGCCATCGCGTCGACGCTGGAGAAGGCTGGTATTCCCATTGTTTTACTTGATCGTTGCTACGCGCCTTATCCGTATCGCTCTCAGCATGATCTTGTCGGGATTGACAACCGCACAGCTGGATACATGATTACGACGCATCTGCTGGACCTTGGGATGAAGCGTCCGGTGTTTGTCTCAAGAGCGCTTTCGGCCTCCACTGTCTTTGGACGCATCTCTGGATATCGTGAGGCGCTGCGCGGCCGTGGGCTTGCGATGCAGGACGATCTGGTTCGCGAGGGGGATACGGCGGACCCCAAGTTTGTGCAACACATTCTGGACACGTTGAAGCCCGATTCTTTCGTCTGTGCAAATGATCTGACGGCGGGGCTGTTGATCTCAACGCTTGGGACGCTGGGGATCAGCGTTCCAGAGCAGATGCGCGTTGTTGGGATTGACGACGTCAAGTATGCCGCACTGTTCTCCGTGCCGCTGACGACGCAGCATCAGAATTGCTTCGAGATTGGCGCGATGGCGATGGCGACGATGTTGCAGCGAGTAGAAGACCCGAGTTTGCCGGTGCGCGATATTTTGTTGCAGACGACGACGATTGTGAGGGAGTCGTGTGGGGCAAAGTTGCAGGAGCACCGGTCATCCAGTGAAAAGCTGGCGATTGTGCGCAAGCAGGCGTAGCTGGTGCTCTCATTGGCTGCTTGCTGAAGTGCAACCGCAGATCCCCACGAGAATGACAACAAAAGGACGTCGACTCCGGAGATGATTCTGGAGTGACTGCTCGAGCCGGAGGGGTGGTGCAGGAAGAAGCGGGGGTGGGGTGGAGTGTGGGTCGCCACGGAAAAATAGAGTCTATGGCTAGGAGAAATGTAGAGGTGCTTGAAAACCCAGGCCTCAAAAAGCGAGACCTGGGCTCCCGAATGCGTGCGGGAGTCTAGCTGCGTTGTAGCTCTTGTTGAAGCTGCTCCAGCGTGCGGCCTTTGGTCTCTGGGTAGAAGAAGAGTACGACGATGAATTGCAGGACCATCATGGCGGCGAAGAATGCGAAGGGGATGCCACCTGAGGATTTTGCCAGCAGAGGAAAGATGAGCGCGATGATGGCGTTCATGACCCAGTGCGAGCCAGAACCGAGAGACTGGCCCTTGGCGCGGACTCGCGTGGGAAAGACCTCCGCGATGTAGACCCAGATGACGGCACCCTGCGAGATAGCAAAGAAGGCTATGTAGACGATGAGCAGGTAAAGCAGCAGGCC
>JAYVDT010000681.1:0-2285 GCA_043749265.1 Rhodanobacteraceae bacterium
GGAAGCCGGGAAATGACTCCAGACAACCAGAAAACAGGTCCTCGAGCATCCCACAGCAGTCAACTCCTGGACTCAACTCGCAGTCGGCAACAAATCAAATGCCTACGCAGAGGTTCCCTAGGTCATATTCTGATGGCCATACCTCTTGTTTTTCTAGCGGCACTTTACAGAATAATCTTGCGCAGGTCGACCAGGACTGACCGCCAACTCGCTTCCGAGATGCAAGCCTCCTAGTAGATTCGTTACCGCCCGACATCGACAGGAAACAACTTCCCTACCCTCGATTCACTAGTTTCACCAAGTACCAGCGGTTACTAAGTCTCGCGAGGGTAACGCCGGGAGATCAGGCCACCAAATAAAGCTGATTTACGCCCTCGGATAGTCGTCCATAATGATAATGACTGGAGAATTCGGAGGCCGGAGGAGGTGGGGCACCCTGGAGTTGGTCGCTGGCGTAATAGGGGTCCCGTCAGGAAACGGACGATAGAGCAGGTTAAGGGTGTGAGGATGCTGGGATCCACCGCGTGCGGACGCGACCGCGACCATTGAAATCGCTACCGCTAGCACCACCTGAAAGGTTTCATTCCCAGATAGATGGCACGGCTCCTTTGGGACCGCCTACCATACCAAGGACTCTGAGCCACGATCGCTTCAAGTGCAGACCCCGCGTTCCCCATGTTCGTGCCTCCTCTACGTCATGACCGTATTCTAGAAGCCTGATATAACGGAAAAAAGTTTAAGGTCTTTATTGAAAGATGAGCGGAAATGTCGATTCTCCCGCTTCGTGCTTGTGAAGGAGCATCGGGTTGGGCGTTAGCGCTTCGTCTTGACGCTTTCGGTAAATAGCAGAGACGACCGCGTGATCACGGTGTCTCAAAGCGAAGTTCAACGGTGTCTTTGTGATGAACGGTGTGAGCGAATTGTTTGGGTGCGATCGCATCCCTGGCGCGATTGTCGCCGATGTATCTGCTGATGCCAAACACTCACGATATGCCTACAGTGAGGGGGTTCTTGTAACGGCCTTATCGATCGCGGCGACGAGGTTGGCGGCGAGATCGATATGGCTGGCAACACTATTAATGTGGTCTTCCACCGTTAACAAACTGTCATTTGCATCCCTGATCTCGTCATCAGCAGCTGCAAAAAAGTTGTTCCCGATTTGAACCTAACCTGTTCGTCCCTCCGATGGAGGAAGCCAACGGCTTCCGCGCTCTTCTCGCCTTGGCGGAGCCGAAATACTCCATCTAACAGATCGCCGCCAGAACGGGAAAATCGGTCGTCTTCGTCTGCGCTCAATTGAGGCTGACCGTGCTTACACCTGTAATCATCGAAGCTTTCTACCGCGAGTAGATCGGCGTAGGACACGCCCTGCTACTGGCCAAGTTGCAGCCAGCCCAGCAGGAGCAAGCCTTAAAACCATCCTCAAGCGATGGACTTGATTTCCTGAATCTCTTCCTCAGCTCTGCAGTTGACCTTGTAATCATTCTTGGCCCGTTGGTCGGATTCCTTCGCCTGCAAGGCATTTAGACGAGAGCAAGGACGTACACATTTCACCCAGCAGACGCCATTAACTCGTGCGGTACAAGTCCGTCGGGTGGGCAGGCATAGTCGCTCCTGCCACGCATGAGCAAACGCCCAGGGTGGTAAGACGGGCGCACAAAAAAAGGAGCCTGCACGGTGGCAGACCCCCCTTAGCGAATATGCCGAGGCTATGTGGCCTTCGCCTTCTTCGAGGGTTTGGATTGCGCTTTCGCAACGGCTTTCGTCGGTGGCTTCTCGGTGAGCCTCGCCTTTGCCTTGGCTGCGAACTCATGCTTTATCTTGAGAGCAATTGCATCGGTGTCCACCTTGTACGCCTGGGCTGCGGCGCGGAGAATCTTTCCTCCATCCGACTGCTTGCTGGCCGAAAGCAGGATGACGGCTTCGACAATCAGCTTCCCGATAACGCCTTCGTCGGCCTTGCGGAGAAACGCGTTTAGCAGCTTGGCTGCGGACTCGCCTTCCTTCGCTCGGATGCCACGGTTCCGGGCGACCATCTCCAACCGCTTGTCGTCAAGCAACGGGAGCATCTGCTCGGCGATGAAGAGAAAATCTCGCTTCATCAACCGAACCGGAACGGAGGTAACGATGGTTTGCAGGACGCGCATTCCAGTGGCGTTCGCCAGTGCTTGTTCTTTACGGCTCTTTTCCTGCTCCGCTCTGAAGCTGTCATCGGCCTTGTTGGACTGCTTCTTGGGGTGATGAATTGGGCAATCCGCTTCGGCGCAAACCCTCCGCACTTCTCC
>JAYVDT010000682.1:0-2283 GCA_043749265.1 Rhodanobacteraceae bacterium
ATCATGAGAATTGAGCAGCACGAATCTCCCGAACCGCTCAACCATGGGCCGTCCGCCCCACGCGCCAACCCAATAAGCCGGGATTGAACCCAGGTTGCAGCCTATCGCGCCGGCAGTCGCAAGCATCAGGAGTTGCCATTGCGAGTGAGCCAGAGCGTATCCGGCAAAGGGCATGATGATTTCGGAGGGCAGCGGGATGCACGCTGACTCAATCGCCATCAGAATCGCCACGCTCGGATAGCCACCCGCAGAAATAACGCTGACAATCAAGCCCGCTAATAGAGTGATGATCTTTTCTGACATTCCTGTGAAGTATATCGGCTGCACGCGTGTAGAACATCTTGCTAGGATGGAGGTTCAGGAGAAACAACGCATCATGGCAGATTTGATCCCCGCAGTTCCGGAATCGAGCGAAATTGAGAAACGCTTTTCAGCAGCCCCAGAGAGCGCGTCGACCGTCCCTGGCACTGCTACCGTCGCTCGCCCGGCCAGCCCCTATGCGGCAGCCGCTCCCGCGGTCAAGCGGCAGATCGTTTGCTTCAGCTTCTACAAGGTAATGCCGGAATGGCGTCGTCTGCCGGCTGAGGAAAAGACTCGTCACAAAGCTGAGTTTGCTGAGGTTCTTGCGCGCTGGAACAAGCCCGGCGAGTTCCTGTCGATCACCTATTCGACGGTTGGCACACGCGGCGATGTGGATATGTGTGTTTGGTCCATTGGCTATGCGGTTGAAGAACTGAACCGCATGCGCAGCGATCTGATGCGAACACCGCTTGGTGGCTATCTGACGTCGCCCCACAACTTTCTGGCGATGACGAAGCGGTCACAATATCAGATTGACCGGCCGGATGAGAGTGAAGGCGAAGGCCGCGGCGCGATTCGCCCGGGTGGCCAGAAGTACATTTTTATCTACCCGTTCTGGAAGACGCGACCGTGGTACCTGCTGACCGCAGGTGAGCGCAAGCGCCTGATGGATGAGCACATCCGCATTGGCCTGATGTACCCACGCGTCAAGCTGAACACGACTTATTCGTTCGGGATCGACGACCAGGAGTTTGTGGTTGCGTTCGAGACTAACTTCCCGGAGGATTTCCTCGACCTCGTTCAGCAGTTGCGGGAGACGGAGATCAGCCTTTACACGCTGCAGGACACGCCAATTTTTAGCTGTGTGCGTCTGCAGCCGATGGATATGCTGGACCGGCTCGGATAGCGATGGCCACCAAAGCGGTAGCCAAGTCCGTCTCGCCTAAAAAAAAGCGGGGTAAGACGAGGAGGCCCCTGGCGCCCGAGCGCGTTGCCGCCATCCTGGGCGCGCTCGCCAAGGCTTATCCTAACGTGGTCTGCGCGCTCGATCATCGAAATGCGTGGGAGCTTACTGTGGCGACGATTTTGTCCGCTCAATGCACGGACGTTCGCGTCAATCTCGTCACGCCGGCACTGTTCAAGGCATATCCGACACCGAAAGATGTGTCGAATGCTTCCCTTCTTGACTTGGAAGAGCTTATTCGCACTACGGGTTTTTATCACAATAAAGCGAAATCTATTCAAGGGGCGGCAAAGACGGTTGTTTCCGAGTTTTGCAATGAGGTCCCGCAAAAAATGCAGGAACTCCTACGTTTGCCCGGGGTCGCACGAAAGACGGCCAATGTCGTTCTTGGAAGTTGGTTTGGCATTGCGGTGGGAGTAGTCGTTGACACCCACGTATTGCGCTTGTCAAGGCGGCTTGAGCTTACGACCGAGGAGGAGCCCGTCAAGGTTGAGCAGGATTTGATGAAGATCATCCCGCAGGACCATTGGATCGCATTTTCACACGAGCTGATCCATCACGGCCGACAGATTTGCATAGCGCGGAAACCAAAGTGTGCGGAGTGTACCCTCGAAATGCTGTGCAACTCATCCGATAAGACGTGGACCACCCACTAGGCCCGGTAGTGAATCGTAAGTGCCTCAACGAGGGCCGGGATGGTGGCCTGAAGCGCTTCAATAGATGGAGCAATACCTAAAATCCGCATCGCATTAGAGGTAATGGGACCAATCGACGCCAAAACAGTCCTTGCAGGAATCTTGAGGGCGGCGCTTTCAAGCAACGAAACAAGATTTTGCGCCGTAGAGGCACTTGTGAAAGTGATGGCATCGGGGGCGTCTTTGGCGTCAACGAAGAGAACCTGGAGCCTCTGTACGGAGTCGGCGGGAATGATTGTTCGGTAAGCTTCGGCGATAGTCACGATGGCTCCGGCTGTCGCAAGTTCCTCAGGTAGGGTGTCACGCGCCACGGCGGCCCGCACA
>JAYVDT010000683.1:0-2283 GCA_043749265.1 Rhodanobacteraceae bacterium
ACGACACGCGAAAGAAATAGCGCGAAGACTACGGTGTAAAGCGAGATTGCAAGGGGCCGGATCACTGTCTTTGGGGTCATATGCTGCTGAGAAAGAGCCTACTACGCAAAGATCAGCAGGACCAGATGCGGTCCTGCTGATCTTTTGAAACGGTACGGCTTGGTGGTTAGAACTCGACGTGCAGACCGTACTGCAACTGACGGCCAGCGTTGCCAACAAGACCTGTCGATTTTCCGAAGTTTTGACCAGGCGTAGTTGATGTCACGACGTTGTTGGTAGCGCTGCAAGGTGCGTAAACCGTACCCAATGCGCCACTGCTGTTTGGACCCCTGAACGAGGAGCCGCAATTGACGTTAGCCGCCACTGAAAAACTACCTTGGTCAGGACGGAAATTCGCATGATTGAGCAGATCGAAGGCATCCATGCGGAATTGAATCGTTACCCGGTCACGGACTTTCCAGTTTTTGTCGAGCGACAAGTCTGTACTGACAAGGCGTGGGCCATGGCAGTAGCCGCGAGGCGCTGTGTTGGCATCAAGCGTTCCCAGGTGGTAGCCCAGAAGCGTGACGGCATTCGGATTGATGATCTGGTCTCCACTTTGGCTGCTCGAGCATCCCTGGCCCTTGAGAGGGCGCTGATTGCCGACCAGGCCTGTCTGGAACAGAGCAGTGAGCGAGCCCGCACCGGACGGTAGACCATATTTCCCGGTGGTGGGGTCCAGCGCCGCTCCGATGACACTCGTGTTTTCGCCAACTCCGCCCTGGAAGATCGTAAACGAGTTTCCAGAGTCAGCTTGCGTGATGCCGGTCACTTCCCACCCACCGAGCACACCGCGAGTCACGAATCCGTGGCCTTCGAGTTTCGGGGCTAAGTAAGTGGCGTTCGCAACGAAGATGTTCGGTCGGTTGGTGGCTGAGTTACCGCGGTCAAGACGGGGGTTCGTGTAGTCGGTAAAGCTTTGTGAGCCCGTACCACCACCCGAGTCATCCGTAACGATGTCGGCAATGGAGTGAGACCAGGTATAGGCAGCCTGCATACGCAAGGACTTGAACTGCGTGCGAAAGAGCGCCTGTAACGAGTGGTAGTTTGAGTCACCGTTGTGCGAAAAGTAAGTCAACCCGTTGTAGTGGAAGGGCCGGAAGCTGTTGATGTTGTTGCCCCCGCCAAACGTTGCTGCAGTCCAATTAGCCTGCTTGATGCTGTTGATGTCGTAGCTGGAAGTAAGATGCATGCCACGATTGCCGACGTAACTGGTCTGAATGACCGTGTTGCGAGCAAGCTCCTGCTCGACCGTGACATTCCACTGCCAGGAGGTCGGCAGAATTGCAGCAGGATCGATTCCCCCGGATGGCGACGCCCCAGCACCTGTCAGCGAAGACGGTGTAGCCCCGCCTAGAGCACGAGAGTAGTTCGACACGCTGACGGAAAAGGGTGCATTGTTTTCGAGCACGTAGCGCGAGACCCGCTCACGCTGGAAGAACTCGCCAGCGCCCAGGCGGATGGAGGTTTTTCCGGTGCCAAAGACGTCCCATGCAACGCCGACGCGGGGGGCAATAAGATGATTATTGTTTGCGACGAGCGAGCGGTTCGTTCCAGCTACGCCGGAGCTGAAGTTGGTTCCAAACTTCTTGTTGGCATCCCCACAGGGGTCTTTTCCGGGTACGTGCAAAAGACCATTGCAGGCGTCTGACGCCGGCTTGCTGGGATCGTAGAGACTCGGTTGAAAGTTCGTGGCCATATCGTTGGCTGCTACCGGATTCCGAAGCAGTGAGTAGCGGAGACCATAGGAAAGAGTCACGCGCGGTGTAACTTTCCAGATGTCGCCTGCGTAAAATTCGTAGTCCTGCCAGCGGAGCTGTGCACGGATGTTGGTGGATGATTCTGCTATGAAGAAGGGATTCCCGGGGATGAGCGCGTTGGCTAGCGTGTTGCCCGTGCGAACGCCAGTGCTTTTGGGATGGGTTGCATCGGGAGCATCAACTGAACCATCGCCGAATCCACCAATCGTCGGGCGTTCGCTGCTGGCTGGACCTGAGTCCTCGTTCTTGCCATCCAGACTCATAGAGGCACCGAATTTGAACGAGTGACGACCTGCGAGCTTGGAAAGATCATCCCGGGCGCTAAAGATATCAAGTGTGTTGCTCCATGGGGCGATCGACCAAATCGAAGCCCCGCTTCCATAGTTACCAAGACCACCCCAAACAGTGGGTGTACCCGCACCGGAGGTCTTCAGAGACTGTGGATAGAGCGACGGGATCGCTGCGGAAAGCTGGTTCAGCAAAT
>JAYVDT010000684.1:0-7788 GCA_043749265.1 Rhodanobacteraceae bacterium
GTGCGCTCCATCAACGTAACGCGTGGATCTGAACGAAGCTTCTCTGCAATCTGTCCGTAGCCTGTGTCGATCGCGAGGACGCTGGTCGCTCCACGCTGCAGCATGCAGTCCGTAAAGCCTCCGGTGGATGCTCCTACATCCAGGCACGCAAGGCCGGTGACGTCGATGTTCCAATTCTCCAGCCCGCGCTCCAGTTTGAGCCCGCCGCGTCCGACGAACTTGAGATCATCGCCCAACATTCGCAGCACGGCCGTATCAGCCGTTGGGGTTCCCGGCTTATCGACTCGTTGTTCATCGACGAGAACGCGGCCCGCAAGAATCAGGGCCTGGGCCCGCTCGCGTGAAGCTGCCTGGCCGCGATCTACAAGGAGTTTGTCTAGACGAATCTTCATAGGGTAGAAAGTGGAAGGCGTACCTCCAAGCAAGTGTACGGCGTAGCGGGCGGCTTCCGCATTTGCACCAAAAACGATAGAGTTCTCTTGGAGACCAAGTCGGAGGAACACCCTGCAATGTCTGACGATTCCACGACTTACGTGATGGCCGCGCAATCTGCTTCCGAAATGGGTGCGTTATATGTATAGAGAAACAGGAATAATAAACATGCCAGCGGCGTCCACACTGGAGGACGCTTCCCTATTGGCCTCGGTCCAACGGGGAGATGAGCAAGCAATGGCATCGCTGTTCGACCGCTACTCCAAGGTAGTTTATTCAGTTGCGCTTCGCGTTCTGCGGGATCCAGCTTCGGCTGAGGATGTGTTGCAGGAGATTTTCATGCAGATTTGGCGGAGTCCGGATAGTTTTGTCGCGACACGGGGCAGCCTTGGCGGCTGGCTTGCCGTCGTGAGCCGGAATCGCTCCATCGATGCTCTACGGCGCAAACGGCCAACGGAATCAGTCGACGACATGGCCATCTCGTCCCCCTGCAATCTGGCGGATGAGGCCGAGCACAACCTGATGATCGAAAAGACGCGTAAAGTCATTATCTTGTTGCCGTTAGAGCAACGTAAGACGCTTGAAATGGCATTCTTTGACGGCCTGACCCACTCCGAGATCGCCGAAATGACAGGAGATCCACTAGGCACCGTAAAGACCAGAATCCGCAGTGCTCTGTTGACGCTGAGAAAGGCATTTCAACCATGATCCCCGTCAAACACATAGATCCGGACGACTTGGCGCTTTATGCCATGCAACTTCTTCCACTCATCGAGATGGAGGAGATGAGGCTGAATCTACAACACAGCGCAGAGGCTCGGCGCGTTATTTCCGAGATCTACGGCGACCTTTCTCTGCTCGCACACACGGCGGAGATGCATACGCCACCAGAAGAAGCTCGTCAGCGACTGATGAAGACCGTCGCTCGTGAGAAGAAGGTTATCCCGATCGATCACGTCCCAGCCGGCGGCTACGCTCCGCGAGAAAGCTCCACTCTGTTTGAAGAAGAGCCCGTGAAGAGGAGTGCAGCCGCGAAGATCCTGCCGTGGTTGGGCTGGGCGGTTGCGGCTGGCATGGCGTTTGCGGTCGGCAACCTCTACACCCAACGCGAACACCTGATGAGCACGGTAGCTGCAGCACGAAAACAGATGACACAGACCCAGGTTTCTGCAGAAGCCGCGACGCTGATGATGGAGACACTTAAAGATCCGTCGGCAGTGCGCATTGCATTGACCGGCACAGGCGTCAATCCTCCGCCGGAAGGTCGCGCAAGTTACGTCCCGGAGAAGGGTTCGCTCGTCTTCATCGCAAGCAATCTTGAGCCGCTGGCCGCTTACAAGACCTATGAACTGTGGCTAATTCCGGCCGACGGGCGTGATCCGATTCCTGCCGGGACCTTCCATCCGGATGAACGTGGCAACGCAAGCGTAGTCCTGCCAACCCTGCCAAAGGGTGTGCAAGCCAAGGCGTTTGGCGTGACCATTGAGGACGGAGATGGATCCCAGACGCCCACCTTGCCCATCATCCTGAAGGGCGCAGCCTCCTGAACAACAACGACATGCAAGCAACAAAAAGCCATCCTGGAACGGGATGGCCTTTTTGCTTCGCATTCATGGCGCCTAGGGTTGCGTAATGCGCACCGAAACGCCGTTGCCCTGGAGTGAAAGATGCGTCTGCACGCTATCGGTATCCGTCCTGATGATCGTGATATCCGTGGAATCGAGCGACGTCACGTAAACCTTACCTGTGGGGGTTCCGGTCGTGACAGCGATGTAGGCCGGGTGGCCATGCACGATCGAATCCGCTGGATTTGTACTGTTCCCTGCCGGGATGGTCGCAACCACGGTGTTCGTAATCAGGTTGATGACCGAGATGGACCCTGCAATACCAGCCGCAGTGTTACCGGCATTGGCCACATATGCGCGGGTGCCATCCTGCAGAACGCCCACCATCACCGGATTGACCCCGACCGGGATTGTCGCGAGAACCTGGCCATAGCCGAGCGCATTGAGCGGGTTGGCCGGATCACAGGTTGGATTACTGGAAACTGTCGTCGCGGGGCAACGCGGAATGTTGATGATGGAGACCGATCCGGGGTTTGTACCATTCCCGGCGTTCGCCACGACGATCTCGCTAAGCGTCGGCGCAAAGTCAGCCCATACCGGCGCAACACCAACGGGAATCGTGTTGGCGACACCGGAAGGCGTCGTAAAGGCATCCGGAGCGTTCGTCTGCGCGTTGATCGCCGTCACGGAATTCGATCCCTTATTCAGGATGTAGGCGCGCGCAGAGTCGGCCGCCATAATCCCGTAGACCGGATTCACACCAACTGGAATTGTGTTCGAGATCGTATTGCTCGTCGTCTCGATCGCGGAAATCTTGCCTGGAGAACCAGCTTGTCCCTGAACAATCGCATAAACCCGCGGGGAGCCGTTCGCGCCGACCGTGTAAACCGTGCCGGGACCCGTCGGGAGCTCCTGCTGGATGGCCGGGGGATTGCCCTGAAGCTGCGCAACTGCGTTCCGGCCAGACTCTGCAATGTAGACGTATGTGCCCTGCGGATAAATGCTGACCGGCTTCGAACCAGCGAGCAGCGTCGTCTGCAGGACGTCTGAAGCGAGCAGACCAGTAGAGACAGCGAACGTATTTGCGGTCCCATCTCCATTGAGCGTGTAACCGGAACCTCCGCCACTGCTGAGGATCAGATACTGCGGGTTCGCTCCGATCGCAGTCGTATTCAGAATCGTGTCGCCAGAGAAATCCAAGAAGGTCACAAGCCCGGGAGACGTCGAGCTCGGGCTGGAGATAGCTACGGCGTACTTGGTCGGCTGACCGGCAGGGCCTACAGGATTGATCGAGCTAACGACCGGGCGGTAGTTGTTACCGCAGCCTGCTAGCGAAAAAGTCCCGAAGGTCAGGGTCGCAACTGCGAGAAGGAGGGCGCGTGCTGGCTTAAAATCTGAATGCAAAACTGCTCCCACGGAGGTGCTTTTTCTGAGATGCTTTGGGGTATCGCGGTAAAAAGTATTCAAGCGTCGATTGTAAATCAATGCAGGTAGGGGTGACGGTTGGGGGAGTGGCGAAAGACAATACCTGAAGCGCGCGACCGGATGCAGAGCAGGATGCTCGTGTGGGTCGTGGGATTCCTGATCGCACTCTCTCCTCTGCGCTGGACCATGAAGGTGTTGCATTCGAGAGTCATTCTTATTGCTGTGATCCTGAGCTTGACGTTTGCAGCAATGGTTTGGGCGTTGCGGGCTGCGACATCTGCGGCTGCTATTTTCGGCGCGGCCATCTGCTTCCTCATCGTGGCTGCTACACGTGGGCTTGACCAGTCGTTGATTCAGTCGGGCCTTACACCCCTCGCCGCGCTCTTCATCCTGACGTTCGTGGCCACAAGGACAGGCAGATCGAAAAAACGCAAAGCTGGACTCGCCGAGAGTCAACAAGGCCGTGCTGCGTCCCAGATCGTCGCAAACATCGGATATGCGGGGCTGATTGCATCGGTTCTCCTTGGCGACCACTTCGGCGGCATCGCCCCTCGCTACTGGAACCATGTCGGCTTCGATGGCTACTTCCTTCCAATGCTGATCGTTGCTGCGCTGTCCGAGGCAACCGCCGACACCGTCTCCTCGGAGATTGGCCAGGCGTACGGTGGCACGCCGATCATGCTGACAACGCTGCGGAGAGCTCCGGTAGGCACAGACGGCGGAATCAGCCTTCTCGGGACCGCGGCGGGAGTCTTTGGCGCGATTCTTGTGACGCTCGCGGGTGCCTGGGCGCTTAATCTGCGCACGGAACAGACGACCGCAAGCCTTGTGGGCGGCATTGCCGGATTGATCTTCGACAGCCTTCTTGGGGCGACAGTGGAAAAGAAGGGCTGGCTCGGAAACGATCTGGTCAACTTCTCGTCGACAATCTTCGCCGGCTTCGTCGCATGCGCTTATTTGCTGCTCTGACGTTAGTCGTCCGACTTCCCATCCACCCAACGGTGCAGGAATGTCTCGTTCAGGTTCAGTTCAAGCGCGGTATAGCTCAGGACTTCGTGAAAGTAGCGCATCCACAGATCGTAGGTCCCGATGTGCCCCATGGTCGGTCGCGGAGACGTGTAGACGTCCAGTCCCGCGTCCTGGCAAAGCTCGCGGATGCGAAACAGGTGGGTTCCGTCCGACACGACAACGATGTGGTGCAAATGGTGCTGCCTGGCAATCGCGGCGAGCAGGGACACCTGCTCACTCGTGTCGATGGAGTGCGTTTCAGCGATGATCGAATCGAAGGGGACCGCCTGGGCCAGCAGATAGTCCCGGCCCACACCACCCTCTGTCTTCCCGGAATCTCGATCGGATCCGCCACCCAACGTCACGAGGATCGGGGCAATCTGCTTGCGATACAGCGCCACTGCATGATCCAGCCGGGCATGGTACACCGGCGAAGGACGGCCGTTGTACTCCGCCGCACCAAACACTGCGATCGCATCGGCGGTCTGTGCCTGATCCTCGCCCGCCACCAGATTGATGTTCTGCACAACATAAGCCGACCACCCAACCGCGCCTAACACGATCACGGATAGCACAATCAGCCAAACATTACGAAACCCATGGCGCCGCTTCGCATGTACCACGGTCGGGTTGGAGCTGGATATCATCTTCAGTAAACGGTGAGTCTGTGTCGGTCAGCGTTGCAGGCACAGGGCGATTTCGTGGGTAGGAATTGCACCTTCGCGAAGAATCGACCAGGAGCTGCCGCCGCCAGTCAAATCCACAATCGTCGTGGCGACGGTGCGTGCAGTTGGCCCACCGTCGACAATCATCGGAATCTTATCCCCAAGCTGGGCTTGAACGCATGCTGCTGAGGTGCATTCCGGCTGCCCACTCAGGTTTGCCGATGTAGCCGTAATGGGCAGGCCCAGTTTAGCGACTACGGCGCGTGCAATCGCGGCCTCTGGAACGCGTAGCGCGACGTTGCCCGTGTTCGCCGTAACCCTCAGCGGAATCCCGGACCCAGCCTTCATGATGATCGTCAGGGGTCCGGGCCAGAAGCGCTCGGCGAGCCGATCAAATGCTGTATCGCAATTGCGAGCCAGCCCATAGGCCTGCGCCACATCCGAAATAAGCAACGATAACGGCTTGTGCCGTGCACGAGTCTTGATATCGTAGATGCGATCAACCGCCGCAAGGTTCACGGGGTCAACGGCGAGGCCGTAAAAGGTGTCCGTCGGTAGGGCAATAACCTGGCCGGCGTTGATACATCCGGCGATGTAATCAATCAGTGCAGGCTCGGGCACTTCGGAATGGATGCGGAGAATCTCTGCCGTCAACTTGCGTGCTCCTTGTGACCAATAGGATACCCTGTCGGGCACCCACCCCGGCACCCAACTGTGCATCGCCGCCAGCGTAGACTTTGAAAGATGCTTATCTCTCCCGAAGTAGTCACCAGCCGCAGCAACGCAAAAGTCAAGCAACTACGCGCTGCCTTCGCTGGACAGGCCCGCCTCTCCAGCGGTCTTATTGCCATTGAAGGCGAACACCTGCTGGAAGAGGCGGTGAAAAGCAACCAGGCCCTGAAGACTGTCTTCATCAGCGAGCGCCGCAGCCTCCCCGACTTCGTTCCCCGCGGTGTGGAAGTCATTCGCCTCGCCACCGACGTCCTCCAGAGCTGCGTTGAGACCCAAACCCCTCAGGGTATCGCCACGCTGCTGGTCCCGCCGGTTTACGACGTTCAGGACATGCTCGTCGGTACGCCACTTATTCTCATCGCCGTCGGCCTGCAGGACCCTGGAAATCTGGGCACGCTTATCCGCTCCGCCGAGGCTTTCGGAGCCACAGGTGTCCTCACCACGCCTGGGACAGTCAGCGCCTGGAATGGCAAGGCCTTGCGTGCCTCCGCTGGCTCGATCTTTCGCGTGCCCGTCGCGGCAGCCACTCCAGAGGTTATGGAGATTCTCGAGCAGCAAGGTATCCGTCTCGTTGCAGCACTTAAGGACGACGCCAAACCGATCGACGAGGTCAACCTCAAGACTCCCTGCGCCCTGATGATCGGGAACGAGGGCGCTGGCCTGGCCGAAGGCTGGCTGAACATGTCCGACGAGCGCGCCACCATTCCCTGCCCCGGCTGGGTCGAAAGTCTGAACGCCGCCGTAGCCGGTTCATTAATGTTGTATGAAGCCTCTCGCCAGCGGAGAATAAGGTAGTGAGCCTCTTCGACGTATCCCCGCTGGCTTCCCCAGCCCGAACCCGACAAGTGCCGCTGGCTGAACGTATGCGCCCCCGCACGATTGCTGAATTCTCCGGTCAGCTTCACCTGCTGGGCGAAGGAAAACCGCTTCGTCTAGCTATTGAAAGAGATGATGCAACCTCCATGATTTTCTGGGGCCCACCTGGCGTCGGCAAGACAACGCTGGCCAAGATCATCGCCCAGATGACGCAGGCAAGCTTCATCGAGTTCTCTGCAGTGCTGAGTGGAATCAAAGAGATCAAGCAGGTCATGGTCGAGGCCGAAAAAGCCGCGGATTTCGGTTCCCGCACCATCCTCTTCGTCGACGAGATCCATCGTTTCAACAAGGCCCAGCAGGACGCCTTCCTGCCCTACGTGGAACGCGGAACCATCCGTCTTATCGGCGCAACGACCGAAAACCCGTCATTCGAAATCAACGCCGCGCTCATCTCCCGATGCCGTGTCTACACACTCGTCGCGCTGTCGGAAGAAGACGTAATTGCACTCCTTCGGCGCGCGCTGTCGGACACCGAACGCGGCCTCGGCGACTCCGGCATCCAAGCCGACGATGACGTGCTCGCCTCCATCGCCAATCACTCCAGCGGCGACGCACGGACGGCTCTCAACGCCCTCGAAGTCGCGGCCCGACTGGCGGAAGGACGCGGCGAGCGCACTATCACCAAGGCCTTGGCCGCCGAAGCGATGCAACGCCGCATGCTCCTCTACGACAAGAAGGGCGAACAGCACTACGACATCGTCTCCGCCCTGCACAAGAGCGTTCGCAACAGCGACCCCGATGCCGCGCTTTACTGGCTTGGACGCATGCTCGAAGCGGGCGAAGACCCGATGTATTGCGCTCGCCGCGTTGTCCGCATGGCAGTTGAAGATATCGGCCTGGCCGCTCCGGAGGCGCTGAACCTTTGCCTCTCCGCACGCGATGCCATGCACTTCCTCGGCCGCCCGGAAGGCGATCTGGCGCTTGCGCAAGCGGTCGTCTACCTGGCGCTGGCGCCCAAGTCGAACGCCGTCTACACCGCCTACGGCGCAGTACTGACCGACATTCAAGCCACCATCGCAGAGCCCGTACCGCTACACCTGCGCAATGCTCCAACCAGGCTCATGAAAGACCTGAACTACGGCAAA
>JAYVDT010000685.1:0-2276 GCA_043749265.1 Rhodanobacteraceae bacterium
GTGGCTTTTTCGATCGCCCATTCGAAGTGGTCGAATTTGAAGACAGCGAGGTGAAGATGTAGCGGCAAAGCATGGTCGGACTCGAGTTCTTCATGCAGCACGAAGTCGACGCGGTCCGGTGCTACTGCCGTGATCTCCGCGCGGTGCAGGAAGCCTGTGGCGACGACGTCGAAGATTTGTCCAACTTCAGCACGCAACACGCGGCCCAGGTGGACGGCTTGCTCCCCGGTCAGAGCTGCGTGGGTAGGGTGTCCGGTTGCAGGGGAACAAGTGTCGGCGATCCATCGGCGGCGCATGTTTAGCTCTTGGGGATGGTCAGGTAGAGGCTCGGTTGATGGTAGATTTCTACCTTGATCACAGCGGACTTACGCGCGTCCCACATGGCCTTGGGAATGGGCAACGAGAAGACGATGCTGCCCTGCGCGGTCTTCGCAGGATCGATGCTGGTTTCACGCAGCAGGGGCTTTACGGTCATAGGCTTCAGCAAAGGGAAGCTGAGCTGCAGATTGGCAATATCATCTTTCTGGACCGCCTTGGTTGTGAGTTCTGCCCCATCGGGATTCGTGAAAGTGAGGTTGAAGTCATCCACGAAGATGGGCACGCGCAGCTGGTTGTCCAACCGTATCGTCGTGGCGATGAAGAGTACGTCCTGCGACTGATCCGGACCGAGCACGATGGAGTTGGACTTGTAGACCGTGTGGGTCGGCAGCAGGTCGGTGTGGATGTGGTCGACATTGACGCTCGTCGCGGGAAAGAAGTGAATTGCGACGGCGACGGCCAACGCCAGCGCCCCGAAGGCGATGAGGATGGGCAGCAACAGGGAACGACGCGGAGATTGGGAGAAGGTCGGCTCAGGCACAGATAAATGGTAGCAGCGTGGCGCTAACGTTTGACTGCGTACTCTTCCAGGAGCACGGCGATGAGGGCAGCGGTGGGTACGGCGACCAGCGCGCCGACGATGCCGGCGAGTGCGGTGCCAAGCAGCAGGGCGATCAGGACGGTGAGGCCCATCAGGTTGACCGAGGAGCGCATGATGCGTGGCGTCAGGAAGACATTCTCGACGTTGACGTAGACGGCGTAGAAGAGGAGGACACCGGCCATCTTGGCCCAGGAATCCACCGCCGCGACGATGGCCACCAGGACGATGGTGACGACGCCGCCGGCGATGGGGATGATGTTGAGGAGGCCCATCAGGACGCCAAGCAGGACGAAGTAACGGACGTGCAGGAAACCGAAGGCGATGGTCGAGCAGATGCCTAGAGTTAGCATCAACAGGCCTTGTCCGAGAAGCCATTTGCTCATCTTGAGTTCCGCTTTTTTAAGCGCGATGTCGAGGCGGCGGCGGTCGTTGAGCGGGAAGACCGAGAGAAAGAAATTGTAAGCGTGCTCGCCTTCGAGCATAAAGTAGATGCAGAGAAAGACCGCGGTGAGGATGTCGAAGATGTGCGAGAGCCATCGGGGCAGCGCTTCAACGATAAAGCTGCCGATTGCGCCCGCGAGGTTCTCAGCCTTGGCGGCGAGTTGGTCCAGACCGAACCTATCGGCCATCGGGAGGTGCTTAATACGGGCTACGGCGCCGGGGATACGCTCGGGGAGTTCCGTCAGGAAGCCGCGCAGATCGCGCATCACTGGCGGGAAGCCGACGGCGATGAGTACGGTGAGGAAGACGAAGATCGTAAAGAGGATGAGGACGATTGCGATGCTTCGTGACGGCCGGTAGCCGCGCAGATTCAAATCCGTGATGAAGCCGACGAGCGGCATGAGTACGACGGCGAAGAGCGCGCTGACGTAGATGATCTCAAGTTCTTTGAGAAGCTTGTAGCAGACCAGGAGCAGCAGGAAGATGCCGACCGCGAAGATGATGTGACTGCGGGCGGCGTCGCGACGCTCTACGGCGGCCAGCGACGGCGGCGTATCGTCCGTGGGAGCGGGGTAGGCGCTTTGAATGATCGGTGTAGTAGACAGGTGCTTGCTCCTGATGCAGTCTCGCGATAATCCCTTGGATGCGCCTGGCGCGAGAGCGAGAGGGGAGTAAGGCTATTCAGATGAGTTATTTCGTAAGCATCGCCACTATCGCTCTGGCAGAGTCCTGCAGAGAAAGGTCCGCGGTAGATAAGGTGAGGCGGGCCAGGCGGCGGTAGAGAGGCTGGCGTGTGGCGAAGCGGGCAGCGGCTTCGGCGGGCGAGGTGAGGACAGGGCGGGAAAGCTCGGGGGCGGAGAAGGATTGCAGCATGCAGCGGTCGAAAAGGGTCTCGAAGGGGGCGTCGAGAAAGATG
>JAYVDT010000686.1:0-2275 GCA_043749265.1 Rhodanobacteraceae bacterium
ACGAAGTTGCGTTCGACCGTCAGGGCCGATTCGACCCGTTGGCGTACCCGGCCCTCCAGTTCCATTGAGCGGGCATGAGCGTTGAGTTCCAGGCAGATGACGACTTGGTGGCTCAGGGTCAGGAGCGCGCCCTTCTGCTTCTCGCTCAGGGTATGGGGAACAGAGTCCTGAACGAACAGCGTGCCGATATTGTCGCCGGAAGGAGTCGTTAGCGGCGCGCCGGCATAAAAGCGATAGGCGCGGCCGGCGATCATGATGCCGTCCGGTCGAAAGTCCTTGTGGTATCGGGCGTCCGTGATCTCGTAAACTGAGTCGCCAAGTACGCATGATTCGCAGGGCATGATGCCGCGCGGCAGACGCGAGGGCCCCGGGCCGAAACGCGACTGAAAATGAATAGCATCCGGCCCGGTCAGCGAGATCGCGGCCATGGGGGTGTTACAGATCTGTGCGGCGAGCGCAACGATGTCGTCGATGGCCGGGTCGGACTCGACATGGAACGCTTCTTCATACTGCTCGAGAGCAGCGAGACGCAACATCTCCTCATTGTTAAGAGTATTCATTCGTAGTAAAAAGGGTAGGCTTTGCGGGCCTCAATTGACTCTCCCCCTTTAGACGTATCCGCTGAGCCGCCAGTGTTTTACAAGCGTTCTGGAAGGGATTCTCCAAGAAAAAGTTGCGAAAGGGAGTGCACGACGTGGTGCGCCAGCAAACATTAAAATTAGCTGGGACTCCACGGCCTTGGATGGGTCACTGTACACAATTATGGCTTGGGCAGGGCACAGCAGTCGCCGGCCCCCGCTGGCTCGTTGGCACTTGCATCCATAGCCACCTTCCAGCTTCCATCCGATGTCTTCTTCCAGATAGTGATGTAGCGGCCGGTCGTCACGACGGGTTGTCCCGTCGCATCGTTGGCATGGCCCTCGTAGCGGCCCCAGGTAAAGCCCATATCGTTGGATGGCCCCATCTGCGCGCCTTGCGGAGTCCAGCTGAGAGAGTATTGTTTGGGATCCCAGTTTGCCTCGGTGGCGATGGCGCCGCGCCCAAGGATGGCGGGTTTGCCATTGTTCAGGACGACGGCATCATCCGCAAACCACGTCGCGAACACCTTGCCGCCACCTTCCGCGACCGCTTGCGCAAACCGGCCCTCAAGCTCCATCAGTTGCACCGCGCCGGGGCTGATCGTCGGCTGATTGACCGGCGTGATGAGTTTGTAGGGCGAGGGTTGCAGGTCCGCGGTGCCAGGGATCACGCCCGGTGTCTGGGCCCGGGCGCTGATCGCGGAACAAGAGAAAAAGACGAGTGAGAGGACCAGGCTTCGACGCACAACCATAACAAGATGCTAGCAAAAGATCGCGCGCCGAAACCGCCGGATTCGGGGTTAAGGCTTCTTCGCCAACGTGCTGTTGGGCGTAAACGATGGGCGGACGGTATCGTTGGCGATGGTTTCGGCCAGCTTGTAGAAGAACGAATTGAACTTCGCGGCTGCGTCGAAGTCCATGGGCTGGGTCAGGTCATCCTGCGGGCGGTGATAGCGGACCTGGTACCACTCCCTGTAACGCTTTTCTGCTTCTGTGCCGGGCTCATAGCCAAAAATGAAGCCGATGGCCGGAACGCCAACGCGCAGAAATGGATAGTGGTCGGCGCGTCGGAGGAGACCGCGCTCTGGCTCAAGATCGGCACGCATCGCGATACCCAGGGTGGCGCCCACTTGTCTCGCCGTAGCGCCAAGCGTGGTGTCGTCGATGGCAAGTGCGGTCAGAAGATGAAGCGGGAAGAGCGGGCGAAGCTGATCCAGATTGATGTCGGCAGCCATTTGCGCAATAGGCACGGTCGGATGATCAACAAAGTAATTAGCGCCGAGTAGGCCTTTCTCTTCGGCCGTAAAGGCGCAGAAGAGGACCGAGCGCTGAAGGGTGCGGTGGTCGCGATGAAGGTCGTCCGCGAACTGGATAAGCAAGGCGGCGTAGGCTGCGTCGTCGAGCGCGCCGTTGTAGAGATTGTCGCCATGGACTGGAGTTCCATAGCCGTAGCCGTCGAGGTGGGCGGCTAGGACTACGTATTCGCGGGCAGGTTTGGGATTGCTGCCGGGCAGCATCGCCAGAATATTGGGCGAACTATAACTCTTCTCAGACAAGTGCAGGCGCACACGCATTTTCGCGGGAATGTCGAAGGACCGGAGTGGTCCCTTGTTGCCGCCGGTCGAGAGCACCATGGCTGCATCCTTGCCGGATCCTTCGATCAATGCGGGGAAGACCGTGGCGCTCAAGCGCATCAG
>JAYVDT010000687.1:0-2269 GCA_043749265.1 Rhodanobacteraceae bacterium
ACGTGCGTGGTAATCGGCTTCGGTCTTGCGGAGTATGCCGCGGCTGCGGAGGTGGGAGACGTTTGTGGCGAGGCGTTTTTGAAGCCCTTCGCGGCAGACTTGCTCGAAGTAGCCGTCGAGATCCATGCCCTCTGGGACTGGGAATTCGGGGAACGGGTTGTCGACTTTGCTGAGCTTTAGGTTGCAGCGCTCCGGGAATTGCATGGTGCCAGAGATGACGTGCGGGTGGTCCGGGAAGAGCCGCGCCATCTCTTCAGCAGTTTTGATGTAGAACTCTTCAGTGCCGAACTTGAAACGTTTGGGATCGTTCATGCTGCCGGCGGTCTGGACGCAGAGGAGGACCTCGTGGGCGCGGGCATCGGAGTCTTCGATGTAATGCGAATCGTTGGTGGCGATGAGAGGGATGTTGAGGTCCTTCTCCATGCGAAACATATAGTCAACAACGGCTTTGTCCGGACCGAGGTGGTGGTCCTGAACCTCAAGGAAGAAGTTTCCCTTGCCGAACATCTCTTCGAATTTGCCGGCAGTTGATTTGGCTTTCTCGTAGTCATCGACCATGAGGTGTTGGGACACCTCGCCCGCGAGACAACCGGAGAAGCCGATGAGGCCTTTGGTGTGGCGGGCGAGGAAGTTTTTGGAGACGCGGGGCTTGCGATAGAAGCCGTGGAGAGCAGCCTCCGAGGTGAGGCGGATCAGGTTGCGGTAGCCTTCTTCATTTTCTGCGAGGACGAGAAGGTGGTTGTACTTGTCGCCGTCACCCTTGGCGCGATGATCTTCCGCCTGGCAGATGTAGAGTTCGCAGCCGAGGATGGGCTTGATGCCCTTTTTCTTGGCGGAGTCGAAGAAATGGACCGCGCCGAAGATGTTGCCGTGGTCGGTCATGGCGACGGACTTCTGGCCGATTTTGTCGACATGGGCGATGAGTTTGTCTACGTCACAGGCTCCGTCGAGGAGGGAGTAATCGGTGTGGAGATGGAGATGGGTGAAGTCTGCGGCCATATAGATAGTTTAAGCCAGCGAGGAGTGGGTCGGGCGATGTGCAAATAGGGGTACGGAATGTGGGTTGGGGGAATCAGAAGAATGCTGCCTTGGTTGGTGGGATAGTATCTCCAACCAGAGAGCGGCGGGAGGCATCGGAGACGTCATGGCGAACTTGTTGAATTGGCTGCCCTTGAAAATCAAGCAGCGTAAGTGCGAGGCGTTGTTGCGAGGGGCCGCTGGATGGCCTGTGACGACCGCCAAACTGCTGAAGTCGATCGTGGTGCTGAAGGACCCGCTGGCGGAGGGCGAGACGGCGTTCCAGGACTCGCAGGTGGAGTCTCCGTACTACTTCGTTTTGCCGGGCGGATACTTTGGCGGTCACGCGCGTTCGGTGCCGCTCTCGGACTCCGAGGCGCACAGGCTACTGCGACTGCTGCCGGAGGATACCGAGATCAACGTTCGCTACAACCCTGCGAATCTGGACGAAACCGCGACCCTGCCGGGCGATAATCCTGGATTTGCGATGACGATCTGGGCGGGCTAAATGCCTTTTCGCAATGCCGGGTGAGCAGCGCGTTTGCCCTCCTATCTTAGGAGATAAGTCAAAGGACGACTGGTTCCGCGCTCACTATTGCTGACGTTGGCTTGCTGGCGCGCGCGCTGCCGGTCAGGCGATAGCCGAAGTGGATCAGCGGCTTTTCAACGAAGTAGTAGCTCAACGTGGCCATGACGAAGACCGCTACAAGGTTGAAGGGCAGGTGCTGCAGCCCGTTGAGCGGCCACGGAGAATGATAGGCGCGAGTCTCACGCGCATCGAGAAAGAAGAGCTGCTGCCACAGGTAGATCGAGTACGAGACGCGTCCGATCCAGCGCAGCGGCGCGGATTCAAGCACCCTGCCGGGCCAACTCTGCGCGTGCAGAATCGTGCTCAGGATCAACAGCGGATAGACCACCTTGAGGAGCGGCTTGATAACCTCGAGCGGACCGCCGATCTTCGACATTGCAAGCGAGACGACCGCCACCAGGATGACCCCGACCACCGGGTAGAGCCATCTGCGGAACCATGCTACTACGCGCTCCGATCTCAGGAAGACCGCTAGCAGGGCGGGAATTAGAAGCGCATCTATCCGGAGGTCCGTGCGCTGCGGCCATCCGTTGTGAAAGATCGCCTGCCACACCGTGAAGAAGACAATCAATCCGCCGAGCATCCACTTGCGATGCCTTGAAAACAGCACAAGGAGACCGGGGAGCAGGAGGTAGAAATGCTCCTCGACTGCGAGCGTCCAGA
>JAYVDT010000688.1:0-2258 GCA_043749265.1 Rhodanobacteraceae bacterium
CAGCATAGAGAATAAGAACTGCATCCCGGGTGCAGAAACCAAGGCCAAGAACCTTGTGATGGATGTGGCTCCGGTCCCCCTGGAAGATGGGAGCACGGCGAAGGAAGCGCCTGCAAATGGCGAGCCCTACATCGAGGAGAGGCAGGGCAAGCACCATCAGCGGTGCGAGCATGCCGATGAGCGAACCGCTTCGCTGACTCCAGATAAGACTAAAGCAGCCTAGTACGAAGCCTATCGTGAGTGATCCACAGTCGCCCAGAAAGACTGAAGCCGGAGAGAAGTTATAAGGCAGGAATCCGAGCAGACAGCCGGCCAGCGGAAAGGTCGCAAGCGCCAATCCGTAGTTACCGCTGAGGAGCGCGACGAAGAGAGTTGTGATGGTGGCGAGCAGGCCTACCCCCGTCGCAAGACCATCCATGCCGTCGATAAGATTGACTGCGTTCGCACAGCTTACGAGCCAGACGACGCTGAGAACGATGGAGATCGAGGGGTGCGTGGGAAACGTCTCGAGCCGTACACCGAGAGAGACGGCAAGGACGGCGGCGGCCAGCTGTCCCGCGAGCTTCTGCCATGGGCGCAGGCCAAACAGATCGTCGATAAGTCCTGTAGCAAAGATGAGTGCGGCGGCCGGCAGAAGCGCATGAAACAGGACTTCATGCTGAATATAGATCTTGCCTCCGCCCGGGTTGAAGGAGAACAACAGTAAAAGAGCGCCTCCGTAAGCTAGTGCTATGGGCACTCCGCCCATACGTGGGACCGCTTTCAGGTGGCGCTTGCGGTTATCGTCCGGATGATCGACAAGGCCGTGATGCCGGAAGAAGTCGCGGCATACAGGCGTGAAGAAGAGGCAGAGCAGGAAACCAGAAAATCCTACAAACAGAAGTTCGCGCATGATGAATCTCCTTACGGGTCTTGAATGGGTCGACCAACTGCTGACCGGGAGCGTGCATGTGCGGAGTGATCTTGCATCAGTTCTAGAGACTCTAAGGTGGAACCGCACGGATTGAGCTTGGGCGAATGGAGCACAGGGAAGTTTTCGCCATGGTGGCCGTCGCAGGCTTCAGGATTCGCGATTTCACGTAGTGCGCTGGGTTGCCTGCATAGATTTCGAAATCTGGGATGCTGCCAACAACGACTGAACCCGCAGCCGCAACGGCGCCTGAACCCAATACGGTGCCGGGGGTCAGGATTGATCGTGCGCCTACCCACGCGCCATCGCCAATCTGGATTCGTTTAATACGCAAGCCAAAGTGCGGATCGGTCCAGTCATGGTTTCCGGTGCAGAAGTACACCCCCTGGGAGACGCAGACATCCGAGCCTATTCGAACCGTTGTCAGGTTATCGATCCAGGTCCGTTCGCCGATCCAGCAGTGATCGCCGACGACGAGGTGCCATGGGTACTTGACGTCGACTGCTGGCTTGATGACAACCCCGCTGCCGATCGTTGCTCCGAACATGCGCAGCAGCCCTACACGCACGCGGGATGATGGGATCCATGCAGCTCGGAGTATGGGCTGGCCGAGAAAGAACCATGCAGCTCGTTTGAGCAGGCCACCGCCTGGGTCATACCAGGAATTGTCGTAGTTCTTCAGTCTGATTGGAGTGGGCATAGTGGACTCAAGGGTGAATCAGGTTGAGGCTCGAGGGAGCTGGGCCACCGAGCACCCAGGCGTAGAAATCGGCCATCTGTTGCGCGACGATGGTCCACGTGTATCGCGTCGCGATGAGGTCTTTGCCGCGGGAGCCGATCTGCTGATTGGTCTGCGGAGAGTTCTGTAGCAGAGCCTCGACTGCGGAAGTAAGAGCGGGAACGGTCGTGGGGATCAGCCAGCCGGTCTGGAATTCACGAACCTCCGGCATATTGCATGGCCAAGTGACGATGACGGGCAGACCCATGCCCAGGGCCTCGAGGATGGAGACGCTCAGGCCTTCAGAGTGCGAGGGCAGGACAAAACACTCTGCAGCCGCAAGGGCGCTCCACTTGAGTTCGTCGCGGAGCATGCCGGTGAAGGTTACGGAGTTCTGAAGTTCGTTTGCCGCCACGATGCGCTCGAGACCGGCGCGAGTGCCTTCAAAGTCGGGCCCCGCAATGACTAGATGCGCCTCCGGAAAAGTGGACGCGAGTTGAGACCAGGCCTGCAGAAGTAGATCGACGCCCTTCTTCGGATGCAGGCGCGAGAGAAATAGCAGAATGCGTTTGCCACGGAGGTGAGCAAAGCGATCGAGAAATAGCGCCGGGTTATTGCTGACGGGCATAT
>JAYVDT010000689.1:0-7719 GCA_043749265.1 Rhodanobacteraceae bacterium
GGAACCAGCTCGTGGTTTGACACGACAGCGTTCCCTACCCTGAACGGCACCCGTTCATCCGCGGCTCTCACCACTCTTTACCGCGGCCAGTATGCCCCACGTGGCACGCGGAACCAGATCTTTGGACCTGGTTTCCAGAGCTACAACATGGCGCTCAACAAAACCATGCATGTCGTCCCGGGCTATGAGAACCAAACGGTTGTGTTCCGCGCCGAAGCTTTTAACCTCGCCAACCATCCCACCCCGGACAATCCAGATACCAACTACACGTCCGGCACCTTCGGCCTGAGCCGGACCAAAGGCGGCACCTACGGCGCCGACCGGCAGTTCCAGTTCAGCCTGCGCTACGCTTTCTAGGCTCGTTGATCCCTGCTTGATCAATTGGCCCAATTCGCTCTGAGGATTTTCAACTTTGTTTTGTGTCAGCAAAAAGAAATCGATTTCGGGGGAGACCGCTGTTATGTCCAGAGAACGTTCAATTCGCCGCCAGATGCAACACCAGCAGCGCCAAGCCAATTATTTGCGGCGTTTCAGACTTCTCGCTTCAGCAGCCGGGCTTGCGCTGGCCGCGATACGCCTGCCCGCGCAAACTATGAAGGCGCCCGACATCACCAAGGACCCAACACTCTTCGTCGTTCCTTATGCGCACCTGGATACGCAGTGGCGCTGGGAGTTCCCGCAGGTCATCAACGAGTACCTGCTGAAGACCATGCGTGTGAACTTCGACTACATCGACAAGTACCCCCACTACGTCTTCAACTGGACTGGCTCCAACCGCTATCGCCTGATGAAGGAGTACTACCCGGACGACTACGCACGCATGAAAAAGTATGTCGCCGAAGGCCGCTGGTTCCCCGCCGGCTCTTCGGTTGAAGAGGGCGACGTGAACCTGCCCAGCGCCGAAGGGATCTTCCGCCAGGTGCTCTACGGCAATACCTACTTCCGCCGCGAATTCGGCAAGGCCAGCGAAGAGTACATGCTGCCCGATTGCTTTGGCTTCCCGGCCTCGCTGCCCACCATCCTCGTGCGCTCCGGCGTGAAAGGATTTTCGACGCAGAAGCTGAACGCCTCCTGGCAGCCTGCGCCGAAGGTTGGTGGACCCGACTCGCCAGAGAAAACGCCAGAGGGTATCCCCTTCAATGTCGGCGTGTGGATCGGACCCGACGGCAGCCGCGAACTTGCCGCACTGAACCCCGGTGGATACGGCAGTAATACTTACAACGACATCAGCAAGGAACCCGGGCCGATATCGATCCCAAAGCTGTCTGAAGAAGAGCTCAAAAAGCTCACCGCGCAACAGCGCAGCATTTATGCCCGTATGGGCGAACCTGAGCGCCAGGAACCGGACTGGGTCAAGCGCATCGATCTGGATGGCAAGGTCACCGGCGTCTATGCCGACTATCACTACGTCGGCACCGGCGATATCGGTGGGGCCACACAGGAGTCCACCGTTAAGCTGCTCGAAGCCATCGTGACCAAGCAGGAAACGGTCCTGCCAAAGCAGCCGCTACCCGCCTTTCTGCCCACCTCGGCCGAGGCCAAGAGCAGCCCGGTGCGCGTTGGTGAGGGGCCGGTGAGCGTGGTGATCTCCACGGCCGATCAGATGTTCCGTCGCATCAATCCGGACATGACAACCCGCATGCCAACGGTCAAAGGCGATCTCGAGTTAATCAATCACTCCGCCGGCTCGCTCACTTCGCAGGCGTATCACAAGCGTTGGGTAACACGGAACGAAACGCTTGCCGATGCCGCGGAAAAGGCTTCGGTTGCCGCCGCCTGGATGGGCGGACAGCCCTATCCGCAGCAGCGACTCACCGACGCGTGGACTCTCGCGCTCGGCGGCCACTTCCACGACACCGCCGCTGGTACCGCCACTCCACGCGCATATGAGTTCGCCTGGAACGATGATGTGCTTACCGCCAACCAGTTCGCGGGCATCTTTACCAGCGCCACGCAGTCCGTGGCGTCGGGACTCGACACCTCCGGTAGCGGAACGCCGCTCGTGCTCTACAACAACCTCAACATCGATCGCGAAGACCTGGTTGAAGCGAAGCTGCCCGGCAGCATCGCCAGCGCCAAGTTGGTGAGCGTGCAGGGGCCGGACGGCAGAATCTCGACCGCCGAGGTCGTGGACGGCAAGGTGGTCTTCTCCGCTAAAGTGCCCTCGGTGGGCTACGCCGTGTACCACGTGATACCCGGAGGCAGGGAGAAGGCCAGCAACGCGCTCAAGATAACCAAGAACTCGCTCGAGAACGAGCGCTACCTCGTCAAGGTCAACACCGACGGCGACGTCAACAGCATCTACGATAAGCAGCTTAAAAAGGAGCTGCTATCCGCTCCGATTCGCCTCAATCTGACCACCGACACACCGAGCCAGTGGCCAGCGTGGAATATGGACTTCGACCAGGTTGAGGCAAAACCGCGCGCTTTTGTCACCGGACCCGCGCATATCCGCATCAAGGAAGATGGTCCGACCCGCGTTGCGCTGGAAATTACACGATCTGAAGGCGATTCAAAATATGTTCAGACCGTCAGTCTGGCTGCGGGAGATGCCGGCAACCGCGTCGAGTTCGCCAACTCCATCGACTGGCGTGGCAAGGCCGAGAATCTCAAGGTAGCCTTTCCTCTCACCGCTTCCAACCCCGACGCAACCTACAACGAAGAGGTCGGCGTCGTGGAACGGCCCAATGCGTCCGAGCGCCAGTTTGAGGTCCTCTCGCACCGCTGGATCGACCTCACCGATAAGTCCGGAAGCTACGGCGTTACCATCCTTACCGATGCCAAGAACGCCTCCGACAAGCCCAGCGACAACACCCTCCGCCTCACCTTGGTGCGCACTCCTGGGATTGCGCCGAACGTCGGCTACAGCGATCAGGCCAACCAGGATTGGGGCCATCACGAGATCACCTTCGGGCTCACCGGCCATAAGAACGGCTGGCGCGAGGCTGGAAGCGATTGGCAGGCCTATCGGCTCAACGATCCAATCCGCGTCTTCTCCACAACCTCGCATCCAGGGCCGCTGGGCAAGCAGTTCTCGCTTTTACGTGTCGACAACTCCCGCGTCCGCGTATTAGCGGTGAAGAAGTCCGAGATCAGCGACGAGACCGTCTTGCGCCTGGTCGAGCTCGACGGCAAACCTCTCTCCAACGTGCACATCCACTTCGCCGGCCCAATCACCGCCGCCCGCGAGGTCAACGGTCAGGAGCTACCACTCGAAGGTGCGGCCCCCGCCACCGTCAGCGATGGTGCGCTCACCGCCAGCTTCAAAGGCTATGAGCCGAAGACATTTGCGCTGACCTTCGGGGCGACACCTGCTTCGGTAATAGTGACCTCTTCACAACCGGTCGCGTTGACCTACACTCTCGCCACCGCCACCGCCGATGACACCCCGACGCCCGCCGGCGGCTTCGATGGCAAAGGCGACGCCTACCCGGCCGAGATGCTGCCTGAGCATCTTAGCTTTCAAGGCGTTATCTTCGACCTCGCCAAGGCCGCTACGGGAACCCCAAATGCAGTCGTCGCCAAGGGACAGGAGATCACGCTGCCCTCCGGCGACTTCAACCGCGTCTATGTGCTTGCCGCAAGCGACGATGGCGATCAGGTCGCAGAGTTCCGCGTAGGCTCGCAGACTCAGAAGGCGACCGTGGAAGACTGGGGCGGCTTCCTCGGCCAGTGGGACACGCGTATTTGGAAGGGTGTGACGTACCGCGACTGGGCCGCCTCCGCACATCATGCCACCTGGCCGCCCGCGGACATGCAGGCGAGCGAGCGTTCCGATGGGTCACCGCGCTACCCGCAGGATTACGTCGGCCTGCGTGAGGGGTACATCAAGCCCGCTCAGGTCGCCTGGTACGCCTCGCACCATCACACATCGAAGGGCCTGAACCAGCCCTACGCCTACTCCTATCTCTTCGCTTATGCCATGGACGTGCCCAAGGATGCAGCCACACTGACGCTGCCAAACAATGAGCACGTGCGTGTGCTGGCAATCTCAGTGGCTAAAACCGGGCCGGACATCACACCGGCCGGGCCCCTGTTCGATACGCTGCAGCATGACACCTTGCAGACCGCGATGAAGTAGGCTCTTTCGCAAACGGCAGATGCGATTGTGAGCTCCAGTGTGAAAATGGACCTCGGCGCGCCGTGGAAGCGGTTGTCTGAAGCGGATTAAAAGTAGTCAACCGCCGGATAATGGTTTTGTGAGCCACCGGAGGGATGTTTGAAGTCGAGATATACAGTCGTGTGCGGCGAGCGGTGCGGGTTGCAAGCAGGAGTCAACGAGCGGTAGCCCAGGAGTTTGGGACTGCCGAGTATGATTTGGAGCGACGTTGACCGCTTGGAGCGCGATTTGGCCTAATCGCGTTAATTCATATCGGTGCATCGGCATATTTTTTAAACAGAAGTCAACCTCTGACAACTGATCGTTGCGAACGAAATAGCGGCGTTTGTCGGAATAACCAGCATTCAACGTTCCTGACGTGTCGTCAGGCCCACTGTGCGCACGGAGTACTGATCGACTTATACTCTTGCTCCATGCAAACCTTTTTCGTCGCACTTGTTTTGTGTGCCATCTCGTCCCCCTGTGTCGCGCAGCCTTCTCACGACGAGGAGCGCATTCGCGATTTGCGCGCCGCTTCGAATAGCGCTATCGGCGCCAGCAACAAGGAGAAATTCGCGGCCAGCCTGGCGCCGGACTTCTTCGTCGTAACTGGCAACGGCTCATTGCTCTCGCGTGAAGCCTACATTGCGGCTTTCGCAAAGGACTTCGAGGATCCGCGCTCCGTGCGCTTTGAACGGAACGTGGATTCCATTGAGCTTTCCAGCTCACTTCCACTTGCTGCGGAACACGGCCATTGGATCGGCCGTATTCCCGATGGGCCTGTGCTCTTCAGTGGCACGTATTTGGCGATGTGGCGCAAGTCACCGGGTGGCTGGCAGCTACGATCGGAACTCTTCGTCTCCCTTGCCTGTGCCAATGCCCAGGCTTGCGAAACCTACCAGCGGCGATACGTACCAAACAAGTGAATCGAGAGTTCTCGGCGTCCTTCTAAGCTAGGCTGGGCGCGCTTATGGTCCTCCGACACGCACTACGTCAAACAGTAGACAATTAATTGGGGACGCGAAACGTTAGAACCCTATCAGGGCTACCCGTGTACGATAAGGCGTTTCTGCACGGAATCTTCTCGGGGCAGTTTTGACACGGTCGTTTGAAGGAAGTTGCCGGCGCGGCGGATGCTTTAGTTTTGGTGGTGGAAGCTGGCGCTGTGTTTAGGGTCTGGATCTTAGGGAGGATTACTCTACGATCAGCTTCGTCAGCTAAGCTGTATGACCTCCAGGGCAGTACCTACTCTCGACACAGTACGCTCTTATATTGTAGCGATTGAGGACTTCGCCACTTCTTTTCACTGGTCACCCGGGCAGCTTGGGCCAAAGCGCCTCCGGGACTACCAGGTCTACATGTTGCGCGAACGAATGGTTTAAAGACGCACCATCGAAGGCCAGGCATCGGCATTACGGTTCCTGTTCATGAAGACGCTGCGCCCGGCTTACCTGCCCGATGCCATCCCGTTTCCGGAGCACCAAAATCGACTACCGATGGTGCTGAGCTAGAAATAGGTCACGCAGTTGGTTGACTGCACCGCAAACCTGATGTATCGAGCGATGGTGATGACGCTGTGTGCGACTTGCGCACGCCGGGCCTAGTTATACCGCTTGAGGGTGGCCGACACCGACACCGGGCGCAAGATCTTCCACATGCAGTAAGCTAAGGGCGGATGCGGTCGGAATGTGCCCCTAAATGCTCGGCTGCTCGATACGATGCCGACTATCTTGGGCAGTTGCAAGCGGCTGGCAACTGCAGCGAGTGTAAGGAAGGCCCACGGCGAACGCAACCGACAACGAAAAGATGAATCAACGAAGATGGCAATTTCAGCCTAATGAGCGCATCTCTATGAAAAAGCCAATTTGTCTTAAACCTCTCGCTGTTCCGCTGCGGGTTTCGCATCTTCTATAAAGCCTACCTTCTCCTAATGAAGATGTCCCTAAAACGAGACCATACGCTCTGTCCTTAGGCTTGTTCGCGTCATAGTCATGGCGCTAAGGAATTTCGTCGCAACACGCTCATTTGAGGGTTCACCCGAACGTCTGTTCTTCCCTCAAGCACCCTAACG
Source organism: Rhodanobacteraceae bacterium (assembly GCA_043749265.1). Lineage (GTDB taxonomy): Bacteria > Acidobacteriota > Terriglobia > Terriglobales > Acidobacteriaceae > Edaphobacter. The sequence goes on from JAYVDT010000689.1 coordinate 6,171, forward strand.
CGCAGCACGAAATCAAATCTTTTTGTAAAAGGATCGCGTCAATGACAGCAAGCTCGGCGCATCAGTCCTCGTAAGTTGGCCCCTCATTACTAATCTTCGGTGAGCAGCGAGGAAAGCCTTCCATTCAGGTAAGGGACCAAGCCACGTTATTCAAATGGTCGGTAAGAATTTCGTTGGAGATGTGGTTTCTTCGATCAGATGTTTTTCAGGTGATGGCCGATGTCCAGCTTTGCTAACGGGCGCGCGTGGTTTCCATGGCCGAAGTTTGCGCGCGCTGCCAGTAGCGAGAGAAGCGTTTCAGGTCGAAGGCGCGTGTGCTTTCAACAAATGCCGGCGGATCATACCAGACAACCGGGAGGTGTCGCTGTACTGCAACAGCCGCGGCCAGGAGTCGGGGATCCGGCGTCCTTTGGGCAAGAACATAGTCCGCACCGCATTCTTTTGCGAGGGCAAGCAATTCGGTCGCTGGATTGCCCACACGAAGTTCAATAGTGCCTGGCATCTCCTGAAGGCACTCCGCCAGAAAGACAATCCGTTTCAGCGTAATCTTGCTCTTTGTCAGCCATTCCAAATCCCACACGAAAACTGCGCGGCTGCCTGGATGCGCTGCGAGCATTGGAGAGTCTGGGTTCAGACTATCGGTATGGACCCAAATCAATGGCTTGCCGGTCATCTTGGCCGATGTCTCGCCTACAGTCAAAGGAAAGGACGACCGCGGTGGGGTTGGTCTCGCCGGCTGTTGCTCGTCCGAGTTCAACCGGGGGAAAAGTGAGAACTCCAAAGCTTCATAGTCGCTGTCAAACGGACAGGTGCGCGCCTGAGCATGCGGGCAGGTTCGACAAAAGGTGCCTGCCGTGTAGCGCTCGAGGTTTTCCCGGTTGAAGATGTAAGCTTTGCTCGCGAAAGTTGAGGCCACCCATTGCCAGGACAGATTGTTGCTGGCAGGATCGCCGTCGACAAGGTGCTTCAAAAACCATTCGGCACCAGCTTGCCAACGAATTCTACGCCAGTGCACGATGTAAGCCGAAAACCACATGCGTGCGTGATTGTGCAAGTAGCCGGTTTCTTTCAGCTGCTGAGAGAACCTATCCATGCAAGCGAGCGTGGTGGTGCCGTTCGTAATGTCGTCGCCTATCTTTTCGGCATAGTCTGAAGCGCGGTAGCCCGTTTTGATAGGCTCTCGGTCCATCCAGATGCCCTCGCCTAATTGCAGGTAAAGACGCTGCCAATAATCGCGCCAGCCAAACTCGTTGATGAGCTTGCCAGCATCTTGCGGGTTCGGCACCCGCCGCAACACCTCATCTCGTACTTCTGCGAGTGTGAGCACGCCATGGCGCAAGTAAGCTGAAAGCAGCGTGTTGTCACCATCCAGATAATTACGACTGATCGCGTAGCTCTTTGGCTTCACTTGTGCAAGTACCGCAAGTGCCGATTTGCGGCCGCCGCGTATTGGGCTAAGCGAGACGTCAGAGGGGGCAAGGTGCGGGAAAAGCGTCCGAAGCGTCGACGACAGTTCTTCTCTATTAGAAAGGCGTTTTAAGTCTTGATT
>JAYVDT010000690.1:0-2256 GCA_043749265.1 Rhodanobacteraceae bacterium
AGCGCAGATACTGGCCGATCTGGATCAGCATCGCGGAGGTGCACGCACCGTCGTTGGCACCGAAAAAATTGATGTCCCTCAGCGGATAGTTCGTTTCATAGTGGCTGTCTAGAACGATAATGCCGTCCTTCTTGCCCGGGAAACGGACGATGATGTTGTGCATCGTCTGCATGCCCACTGGTGTTGAGGCGGTGAAGGTATCGATCTCCAACCGATGGTCCCTTTCTTCGGGGGCGAAGTGCGACGCGATGAATTTCTCTGCTGCCGCATGTCCGGGTGAGCCGTTGAAACGCTTTGGCGCGACTGCGAGGAGTTCCTTGGTCAAGGCAAAAGCGGCCGTCCCTGAGACATGCGGCGTGGGTGGAAGCGGGCCTTTGGCAACCTCGGGGGCAGGCTCCGGCGCAGGTGTTGGCGCGACGCTCACTGGCGCGACGATGGCCGGCGCTGGGGCGGACGTTGTGGTGTGAGCGTCGGAGGGCGCCGGAACGGGGGTGGACTTGCAGGCGAGATCCGCCGAGAGTACGAGCAAGAGGAGCAAAGCTTTTTGGAGACGCATCAAAACGGGTGTCCTCATGAGGCTTTCAGTTCCTTCTTTCTGCGCCGGCTGGGATGAACCAGGAAGGCGATGCCGACTCCCAGAATGTATAGCGCAAGCATGGGCGAGGCAAAAAGACACATGCTCACGGGATCCGGCAGGGGGCAGATAATCGCCGAGATAAGGAAGATGATCAGAATGGCATAGCGATACTGCTTCAGAAAGAACTTGCCATCGGCGATGCCGAACAGCGCCAGAAAGAACATCAGGATCGGCAGCTCAAAGCAGATTCCCAACCCGAGAATTACAGCCAGAAAGAACTGGGTATAGTCCTCAATGGTCAGGATCGGGTGGAAGCGTTTGCCGAAGTCCAGCACTAGCACCTTGATGGCACCGGGCAGTACCCAATGATAGCCAAACCATGCTCCGGCCATAAACAGACCGACCGTAGCGGTCATAAATGGGAAGACGTATTTCTTCTCGTGCGCGTACATACCCGGCGAGATGAAAAGCCATACCTGGTACAGGATGAACGGAGCCGCGAGAATCGCGCCGCCCAGCAAAGCCGTCTTCAGGTACAGGTTCAAACCATCTGTTGGATGGGTGAAGTTCAGCGGAATGTGAAGGTCGTCCAGCGGCTTTTGGATGATGCCGTACAACTTCTCGTGAAAGTAATACGCGACACCGAAACCTACGATCAGAAACGAAACAGCGCGGATCAGACGCTTGCGCAACTCTTCCAGGTGCTGCATCAGGGTCATGCCCGGGAGTTCGACCCGTTCGGTCACTTCAGAGCGAAAGTTGTCGATGACATCAGCCATTGTTGTGCGCCTCCGGTTCGGCGGCGACGGCATCGGGGTCCGGCACGTGCGGGATAGATTCAAACACAGCGCTCAAAGAACTGGCCGAGGCTGACCGTGAGATGGGTAAACCCGTAGCCGGTGGCATCATGTTCAGTTCGCCGGAAGATGCGATGGCGATTGGCTCTCGCCGTGCGTCGATATGACGGTCCGGAATGTCGTCTGGAGCGTCTGAGGCAGCCTCCAACTGGGCGTCCATATGCGGATGCTCGGGCTCCGGAACATTTTCGTGCAACAAAGGAGCGACCGGGGCCGCTGCTTCAATGGCCGCTATCTTTTTCTGTTGTTCGGCTTGTTCGGCCACACGGAACTCATCTTCCATTTGGATGCGGAACTCCGAGGAAGCCCGGCGGAACTCACCCATCAACTTGCCGACATAGCGTGCAAGTTCTGGCAGCTTCTTCGGTCCGAAGAGAAGCAGGGCGATGAAGAAGATGACGGCACTGTCTTGAAAACTAGGCATATCTGATACTGTCTGAACGTTATGATACGGCTTACAGGATGACGGTACAAATGCCATATTGGATTGGGTCCCAATGCATCCGCACCCAGAGGCACATGCTGTGCCGGAAGGGACTAGATTAGTTAGGGTTGAGGTGGAGTTTGGCAAAGACGTTCATTCTGGAAGAAGCACAGACTCTGGTGCCTGTACTCGGCGCGCTGCTGTTGAAGGCGCGCGACGCCGCGTTGCGGGCAAATACCCTGGAAAATGAGATGGCGGAGCTAAGCCAAAGGATCTTCCTCTCCGGTGGTATGCACGTCGACGTAGCAGCCGCAGCCAAGCGCCGCGCAGAACGGGAGAAAGCTCTTACTGAAGCGCGTTCGACGATCGAAGAGATCGAGGAAATCGGCGCACGCGTA
>JAYVDT010000691.1:0-2243 GCA_043749265.1 Rhodanobacteraceae bacterium
TCGGTATGCAGCTTTTTGCCGCGTGCGTCGAGATCAAAAAGTTGCGTGACCAGTGCGCGCACCGCCGGGATGCGGGTCGAGCCCCCAACCATGACAACCTCGTCGATCTGCTCTGAAGAGAGGCCCGCGTCCTTGAGCGCAAGCTTGACCGGTGCAGCGGTGCGTGCAATGACCGGCGCGATGAGCTGATCGAACTGCGCGCGGGTGATCTCGCGGGTGTAGGGAGGGCCGCTGGGAAGAGGCACGTTAAGGCGCGTGGACTCCTGCTCGGAGAGGACGATCTTGGCGTCGATCACGGCCTTGCGGATGGCCTGCACAATCTGTGGATTGCTGCGGACGTCGGTGCCCATGTCGCCTGCGATGTCGTCGAGCGCAATGGCGATGAGGAGGTTGTCGATATCGTCGCCGCCAAGGTGCGTGTCGCCTCCGGTCGAAATAACTTCGAAGATGCCCTCGTGCAGCTTGAGGATGGAGATGTCGAAGGTGCCGCCGCCGAGATCGTAGACGGCGATGATGCCGTCTTTCTGCTTGTCGAGACCGTAAGCCAGGGCTGCGGCCGTGGGCTCGTTGACGAGGCGCAGAACGTCGAGGCCAGCGATGCGTCCGGCGTCCTTGGTGGCCTGGCGCTGCGCGTCGTTAAAGTAGGCAGGTACGGTAATGACGGCCCTCGTGATCGCATGGCCGAAGAAGCGCTCAGCGTTGCGCTTGAGCTGATGCAGCACGTAAGCGGAGATTTCAGGCGGCGTCATGGTCAGGCCGCCGACGCTGAGGCGCAGGACCTCCCCAGGCTTGGCGTCTTCCGCGAGCTTAAAAGGGAAGAGCTTGAGTTCGTCTTGAATGTCGTTTACGTCCCGGCCCATCAGGCGCTTGGCGGAGTACACGGCGGAGCCAGAGTCCGACATGAGCGTGGCGCGGGCGGCGTTGCCGATAGCGACTCCGTTATCCGTCCACGCGACGACCGAAGGAACGAGCCGTTCCCCGTCCTCGCCGGGGATGACGATGGGGGTGTCGCCTTCCATATAAGCGACGAGCGAGTTGGTGGTGCCCAGATCAATACCGACGACGAGGTTGCGAGCTTCTGCCATGAGTCCGTTGTTCCTTTTGGCGCTGCGTTAGCAAATTGGATGCAGGCGCGACCTACCCGTTGCTCCTTCATTGTCCTACAATCGTGCCCAGCACCAGGAGGGAAGCCCATGAGCAACGCAAACGAGTACAGGTCGGCAGTCATTCCGGGGTTGCGCTACAAAGATGCGCACAAGGCGATGGACTGGTTGGTAACGGCGTTCGGATTCACGAAACAGGCTGTGTACGAAGGCCCCAATGGCACCGTGGCACATGCCCAGTTGACCCTGGGGAGCGGCATGGTGATGGTGGGTTCCGTCGGGGAAACCGGGCCGTGGGCGAAGTGGCTGACGCAGCCCAGCCAGATCGGTGGCAAATGCACGCAGTCCATCAATCTCGTCGTAGCGGACGCGAAGGCGGTGTACGCAAATGCCCGGCAAGCCGGAGCGACAATCGTAGAAGAGCTTGCCGAGATGCCTTACGGCGGCATGGCCTTTGGCTGCCTGGATCTTGAAGGCCACCTGTGGTCCATTGGCGAGTACGACCCGTGGGCCCAGCCCGCAACGTGATAATTTCTCGGGATGGAACTGAATCCGTACGCAAAATTCGCTGAAGGGCTGGACGCACGCGCCGTCCTGGCTACAACTCACGGTATGTTGCACCAGGCCTCGTGCGATCTAACCCCCGAGCAGATTGAAGCGCCCATCGCACCGGGCAAATGGAGCGTGCGCGAGATCGTGGCGCACCTTGCAGACTGCGAGCTGGTCTTCAGCTTCCGGCTGCGGCAGACGCTCGCAACCGATCAGCCAGGTCCTCCGGCTGCGATCCAGCCGTTTGACCAGGATGCGTGGGCAAAGCGTTATGCGGGCTACGATCTACCAGCGGCGCTTGAGCTCTTTCGGGCAGCGCGGGCCTGGAATCTGAAGCTGATCGGCGCGCTCGATCCGGTTGAGTTCGATCGGGAGGCGTTCCATCCAGAGCGCGGTTTGATGACGCTGCAGACGATCGTCGAGACGATGGCGGGGCATGATTTGAATCATCTGCAGCAGGTACAGATGGTGGCGGAAAAGAAGTAGCTACTCCAGCGCCGCCTGCACATCGCGGACGAGGTTACGAAGATAGCTGCGCTTGTTCAGGAGCGTAACCATGGCGTCGCAGACCTTGGGCTTTTCCAGCTCGTC
>JAYVDT010000692.1:0-7643 GCA_043749265.1 Rhodanobacteraceae bacterium
AATGGCTTCATCATCACCGGCAGCAACGGACTGAGCAACGTCATCCGCGAGTTCATCTCTCGCAAGCTGACCCCCAAAGTCCCCAGCTACAACCAGGGCAAGCCGCCGGCGAAAAAACTCCCAAAACCGAACAAGTAAGCTCCTCGGGACTCGTAATTTTCTTGCTTTGAATTCCGAACCAGACTAGATTGATTTTGAATCCCCGAGGAATCATCTGTGTCAACTCTTCGCCTTGCTGTTCTGTGTCTTCTTGCCCTGCCGTGGTTCTCTCTCCGGGCCCAGCCCCCGCAACCCCCGCCTGCCGCAACCGCAGCCCCGGCTTACTTATCGAATCCCAGATACGTCGCGGCAATCGACGAGGCGATGCGCTTGAAACGAGCCCGCCAGTACCTGTTCGAGCTGGATGCGCTCAAGAAAGCCAACAAGATTGCGGAAGGGAAAAGTCTGACCTGTCTGGACTCTATGTTTGAGCTTCAGATGTCGCTCAACGACACCAAGGGCGCCCTTGCGACTGCAACTCAGTACCAAACCGCCGCAGTGGCTCCTCGCGATAAGTCCATCGCAGAGCGCAACATCGCCGCCGCAATCCTAATGCAGGCTGGCGATAAGCCAAAGCCCGCGCAATTAGAGGCCGCTCATACCGCGCTGCAGGCCGCGATCGCCGACTATCCCGGAAACAATTCTGCCCGCTGGAGCGATGCCTGTGTTCTGGCTCGCATGGGCAAGACAGCGGACGCACGTGTTGCCTTCAACGCCTGCGCAGAAGCTGCCTCGGCCAAAGACCCTATGCGCAATCGCGCAAAGCACTTCGCGGAAGACCCATCGCTCTCTCTGCATAAGCTGGCGCCCGCGTTCGAAGTCACCACCCTCGACGGAACCAGCTTCAACCTCGACAACATGACGGGTAGAGTCGTTTTGGTCGATTTCTGGGCCACTTGGTGCGGCCCCTGTAAGGAAGAACTTCCCAACATCCAGAAGATCGCAAAAGAGTTTGCAAATGAACCGTTGACCATTATCAGCATTAGCTGGGATGCCGATGAGGGCCAGTGGAAGGATTTCGTCAGCAAGCATGAGATGACCTGGCTTCAGTACCGCGACGCGAATCACCAACTGAGCGACCGGTTCGGCATCAACGCCATCCCACATTACTTCACCATCGATTCGGACGGCGTTCTGACTGCTGAAATGCTTGGTTCGGGTCATGACGTTGAAGGTAAGCTCAAGAAGCTCCTCAAGCGCGCCCGGGAATCCAGGCCCGTCGCGACGTCCGTTGCGGAGATCAAGGGAACCTCATAGCGCCTTCGCTTCTGACGAATCGACAGCGCTGCGGCCATGCCGCTGGTCAGCCTTGGGACTTCTAAACCCTGACACCTTTTCTTCTCCGCAATGACTCATCAAGCCATTTATGTAGCGCGTTACTCGCAGGCTTTACAACATCTGTCATCCGTTGAGCCTTGGCTTATCCTCCGCAGCCTGTTGACCCGGCTTTGTCCCTTGCAGGATGCGCACGCGCCAGGATTAAAACTCGCCTTATTGGCAGTTTTTTCCAATACTTGTATCCTCGAGGTAAGGAGTTGAGCCATGCCGACCTGCAATATCAACCTCACTCCCAAGTTCGACACCTTTGTCGCATCCAGGATAGAGAACGGCCGCTACGAAATCGCCGGCGAAGTCCTCCGCGCCGGGCTCCGCTCGCTCGAGCGTGAAGACAAAGATTACGACGCCAGGTTCGCCGCGCTACCCGTCGCCATCGATGAGGGAGCGGCGAGAGGCCTCTCTGAGGGCGACGTTTTTGCACGCCAACGCAAATCCAGACAACTGCGGTCTTCAAAGGCCAACGCGAATTCCAAGATTGATAGCCAATAGCTAATACAGGAACCCACCATGCCGCTTTACGAGTACGAATGCACTACCTGCCATCGCCACACTGAAAAAATCCAAAAGTTCTCTGACCCCGAAATCACCATCTGCCCTTACTGCCAGGGCGAACTGAAGCGCGTCATTACAGCACCGGCATTCGCAATGAAGGGCGGCGGCTGGTATGCAGATGGCTACGCCTCGGCCAAGCCGCAATCTACTGAAGGTGCTGCCAAGTCCGACACCCCTGCCGCTGCACCAGCAACCGCTACTCCCGCGGCGGCACCTGCTGCTGCGGCTGCGCCTGCCGCGGCATCCTCGGCGACCAAGAGCTAGCTACTTCGAAGAAGATTCTTTGGCAGCGGACTTCTTCGCTGGAGCTTTCTTTGCCACAGTTTTTTTCGCTGCCGCCTTTCTGGTTGGAGCCTTCTTCGAGGCGGTCTTTGTTGGCGCCGGTGGAACCTTAACTCCGGCTTCGCGAGCCTCTGAAAGGCCAATGGCGATGGCTTGTTTGGGGTTCGAGACCTTCTGGCCGCTGCTGCTCTTCAGCTTGCCCTGCTTCATTGCCTTCATCTCGCGTGCGACGCTCTCGGCAGCGCCGGCACCGTATTTCTTGCCTGAACTTTTCTTCGCAGTTGTCATGACCGTTCTCCCTGCCGCAGTGAGAGTGCAAAACGAGAGTTCGCGTTGCTCACGCGAGCAGTGCCGGTCCCTATTCTGTCAATCCCGGTCGCTTGGAACATCCAAGGTTGATATCGACTTGATGCGCCGCCCTGTCAGGCAGGAGTCCGACAGAGGCCGGCTTCCCCCCGCACCTCGTGCTCGCAGGCGAAACGCCAACCGTGCGTCCGACGAGAGCAGCGGTCATAGATCGCACCTTTCGGAAGCTTCCATGACTGCGTAAGCTGGCTCTGCTGGGTGGACGTCGTGCCTTCTCCAAAGCCAAGTTTGCGCATCCCGTAAAGCTCCCCGGGAACGGTCGTAACGGTGTATGCAATCGTGTGTACGCGAGAAGGTCGGCTGGGCATACTGAGTCGCGCCGTCAAAGACGATGGTCTTAGGATTACGGTTTGGACTGAGGCCGAAGCTGCGGCCCACAAGAGAAAAGAAAGGATGGGCCTCATGCCCGGAAGGATAGCAAGCGGTTTACTTTCTGCTGCCTGAAATTATGCGGACAGCCTCCAGCATTCGCTTAACACCGCGGCCTACTTGCGCGGCCGCTTCCATAACCAGCCCAGCACAACCAGCAGCAACGTGGCACCCGCAGCAAGCAATCCCAGCTGGAGCCTCCAGAAGGTACGTCCATGCCACCGGCGCAGCTTGCCTGCGGTCCATGCATCGTGCACCGCGATCAGATCTTCGCCGAGACCCGGAATGGTGATTGTCGCGAGTTCTGCCTTCGAGGTGCCCACAGGAAGCGAGCCGAAGATGCGTTCAATCTGCGTCAGCGTGCCGTCGCGGTCCTTCGGCAGACGCACAATCAGGGCGTTGATCTCGGCATCGCGCGGGTCCGTAAAGAACCGCTCGTCAGCCGTATTGGGGAAGAGGGTCGCTTTGCCAGTCATCTTCAGTTCAATCGCCGCAACTTCATCCTGGCAGACGCCAAAGGCGTAGTACCCGCCAAACGGTATGGTCGGATGTGCTTCATGCAGACGCGCATAAGCCGGCAACATAGCCGCGTTCAGGCGCGTAACTTCAATCGCGTCGGCTCCGCGATACTCATGTGCGTGACGATTCATCACCCAGGCCTGGTCAAGCTGATCCATCGTCCGGAACTCCGCCTTGCCATCGATGCCGAAGTAAAAGCTGATGGCCGCATTCACCTTCGGCCCACGAATCTGCCATTCATACTCGGCGTGCGAGACCGGCACCAGCAGGGGCCTGTCGGTATGCGGCACCGCAAAGTGCGAGTTCACATAGAAGGGCATCATCACTTCCTGCCCTCTGTAGTGCAGATGCCCGAAGTTGGCAAAATAGCGCGCGTCCGAGACCTCCACCGAGTGGCCGCTCGCAAGCAGGGCTGCGATCAGATCCTGCGCGCTGCCCACCGTCTTGCCTGCGACCTCCGCCTGAAAGGGCGCGACACCATCCGATCCATTCAGGCTCAGACGATTCATAACCTCGGCCAAACGTGTCGAGTCGGCGTGCATAGGCGCAAACGCATTCGGCCCGTCCCCACGTGTAACGTCCTGACTGAACGCAGTGATGAACTCGCTGGCGTCGTACGGTTTGCCACGGGAAGGAGTATCAAGCGATTCTGTCGCCGGCACTTTCACCCCGTAAGCCCCAAGATCCAGCGAAGCAGCGAACGATCCTGGATGCGTATCTCCCGCGCTGGCAGCTTCACCCGCCGTGGCGGAAGATTCCACCTTTACATTCCTGCCCGCGATATGCCCAATGACCCGGACGGTCGGGTTGATCTCGCGCATCGTCCAGCCCGGGAAGTGGTCGAGCCCCTGCCAATCTTTTCCTAGAATCAACTCGCGCAGACGATCGACGAGCGCCGGTGTCATCAGCGTCGGTCCCGCCTTCTTCGCACCTCCCTCAATCTCTTTGAGAAACGCCTCGGTAAACCCAGGACGTGCCGAGAGCTCCTTCATCATCGCGGAGAGCGCAATGGTATTGGGAGGCATCTGGCCCGCAGGCGCAGCAAAACCTAAGAAGGTGAAACACGTGGCGGGAACGAGACCAGTAAGGAGAAAACGCATAGCGCTATTAAACCTCTTCCGGCGCACCAACAAAGAATAGAGCAAAACGAAGACTGAGTTAGAGCAAGGGGAAAGAGGTGGGTCTCCAGGTTATATGAGCCCAAGCCCTCTTCCGCCTCGTTCAGCTCTTATCTCGGGAGGGCGGCTATACCGCGTCCAGTTTCTTCACGACAAGCTCATTCAGTACGGCGGGGTTGGCCTGTCCCTTGCTGGCCTTCATCACCTGGCCGACGAAGAACGCTGCAACCGTCCGCTTGCCCCCGCGGAACTGCTCCACCTGCCTCGGGTTCGCAGCGATAGCGTCGTCGATCAGTCTCTCGATCGCGCCTGTGTCGGAGATCTGTTGCGGCTTCTCGCGCTCGTAGACGGTGATGAAGTCCTCGTTGTTGGCGAAGGCGGTGTCCAGCATGCCCTTGAGCATCTTGCTCGAAATCTCACCGGATTCAGTCAGGTCGGCAGCGAGGACCAGCCCATCTTCCGTGATTGGGGACTGCGCGGTCTCCATCTCGGCGGCACGCAGGCGCATGGTGATCTCGCTGGTCAGCAGGGAAGCGACGCGGCGCGGAGACTTCGCACGTTTTGCCGCAGATTCGAACTGGTCGGCGAAGGCGCGCGTGGCCGTGAAGGTCATCGCGTCCTGATCGCTGATGCCGTACTCGGCGATCAGGCGGGTGCGGCGGGCTTCCGGTAGCTCCGGCAGAGCCTTCAATATCTCAGCCTGCCAGGCAGGGCTGACGATCAGCGTGGGCAGGTCCGGTTCCGGGAAGTAGCGATAGTCGTGCGCCTGTTCCTTGCTGCGCATCGAGTACGTCCGTCCCTCGGCGCTGTTCCACAAGCGGCTCTCCTGAATCACGCGACCGCCGTCTTCAATCACGCCGATCTGGCGCTCGATCTCATACTCGACCGCGGCTCGGATGTAGCGGAAGCTGTTGACGTTTTTCACTTCGGCCTTGGTGCCGTATTGGCTCGCGCCCTTGCGCATGACGCTCACGTTGGCGTCGCAACGGAGTGAGCCTTCTTCCATATTGCAGTCGCTGACGCCCGTGTAGAGCAGGATCTCTTTCAGGCGCGTCAGGTATTCGAAGACCTCGTCGGCCGTGCGGAGGTCGGGCTCGGAGACGATTTCAAGCAGCGGCGTGCCGCAGCGGTTCAGGTCGATGTAGGTGCGGGAGACCGAGTCCGCGAAGCCGTCGTGAACGCTCTTGCCCGCGTCCTCTTCCATATGCAGGCGAGTGATCCCGATGCGCTTGATAACGCCAGTCGAGCCATTGCCTTCGGCCACATCCAGCCAGCCATGCTCCGCAATCGGCTTGTCGAACTGCGAGATTTGATAGCCCTTGGGATTGTCGGGGTAGAAGTAATTTTTGCGTGCGAAGATGCTCCGTTCGCGAATCTCGCAGTGAACAGCCTTGGCCGCAAGGACCGCATATTCCACTGCCTGCCGATTCAAAACGGGCAGCGCACCGGGTAGTCCCAGGCACGTCGGGCAGGTGTGGGTGTTCGGCTCGCCACCATACTTGTTGATGCAGCCGCAAAAGGCCTTGGATTCCGTCAGGAGCTGCACGTGGACTTCAAGTCCAATAATGGGCTGATACTGCGCCAGAACTTCAGGCGAGAGCAAGGTAGAAGCGGCCATAGGCTTCATCTTATCAAGCCAAAGAGTGTTGGTAGCGTATTGTGCCGGGTCAATTCGCGGAATCCGGGACGACGTAAACTTGGGTATGGCTTCCGTTCTCGTTACTCCTGCTCCCACGTCCATTGCCTCCATTGAAGCCCGCATCGCCCCGCTGCGTGCCCGGCTTGCGGAACATCCGCTTTACCGCAGCATTCGCACGGAGGCGCAGCTGCGCACCTTCATGCAATCGCATATCTTTGCCGTCTGGGATTTCATGTCATTGCTCAAGGCGCTGCAAATGCAGCTGACCTGCGTCTCGACCCCGTGGATGCCAACTGCGCTACCGGAGAGCCGCCGGTTTATCAACGAGATCGTGTTGGGAGAAGAGTCCGATCTGTTCGAAGGCAAGGCCACTAGCCACTTCGAGCTTTATCTGAAAGCCATGCGGCAGGCTGGGGCGGATACCACCGTGATTCAGAACCTGCTGTCCGACCTGGCCTCAATGCCGGTTCTGGAGGCACTACGCAACGCCCGGATTCCGGCAGGTGCACGTGCCTTTGCGGAGCATACGTTTGCACTGGTTCAGGGCGGAAAGCTGCATTCGCTCGCTGCAGCCTTTACGTTTGGCCGCGAAGACGTCATTCCGGATATGTTCCGTTCGCTGGTTCGGGATCTGAACGTGGAAAAGAACGGTGCGCTTGACACGTTCATCTGGTATCTGGAGCGCCACATCGAGGTGGACGGCGAGGATCATGGGCCGCTCTCGCTGCGGATGGTAGCAGACATCTGTGGGACCAGCGAAGAGCGCTGGGAAGATGCGGCGGCCACAGCCGAGCAGGCGCTGGTCGCGAGGCTCGCGCTTTGGGATGCCATTCTGGCTGAGATGTAGCCACGAATCAGAACGAAGTCAAAAGCGCGCGGGCACATGCTCGGGCGCTTTTCTTTTGGGTCGCGCTCTGACCTTGCGCGGATATCTTGGTGACCTCCTAGCCCAAACTAACTGTGACGGATATTCCAGAGAGGCTGAGAGACAACAGCAGATGGGTTGCAAGCGTCATGTCGCCTACGCCTGAATCGTGTTCACGCCAGGGAATTATTGCGTAAATCTCGCCGCCGCCCGGGAGAGAGACTTACGCAATGTCGCTCGCGGCAAAGAGCGCTAACAGCCCCTCTTCGTCGAGCACGGAAACCCCCAGCGACTGCGCCTTTTCCAGCTTCGATCCCGCCTCTTCCCCCGCAACGACATAGCTGGTCTTCTTGCTCACCGAGCCCGAAACCTTGCCGCCTGCGGCTTCGATCTTCTCCTTTGCGACCTCGCGCGTGAGCGTTGGAAGCGTGCCAGTCAGGACGAAAGTCAGTCCGTCCAGCGTGGAGGTGGTGACGCGCTTTTCGGCCTTCATGGTCAGGCCAAGCTGTTGCAGGTCCCGGATCAGCAAACGATTTTTCTCTTCGGCGAAGAACTC
>JAYVDT010000693.1:0-7635 GCA_043749265.1 Rhodanobacteraceae bacterium
GACTGGAGGCCGGCGCGGGCGGCCGGGGTGGTGGCGTCGGGGAGGGCCGAGACTTCGAGCGGGGTGGGCTGCTCGACGGGGATCACACCGAGTTTGGCGAAGTCGAAGTCCTGTGGGTTACCTTTTTGCTCGACAAAAATTTTGGAGTCCACCCGCTGGCCGTTGTGTACGTAGGAGAAGGCGGTGTCGTGGTTGAAGTTGGCGCCGGAGCGTTGTTCGATGTCGCCCCAGGTGGGGTCGTTTTGGTTGTCGAAGAAGACGATGCGGTCGCCGGGCTTGATGCCGGTGTGGGCGGCAGCGGAATCGGGGGTGACGTAGTCGGCGACAGGGCCTTGGGTGAAGTAGGCAGGGACCTCGTTGTGGGTCATGTAGAGGCCGGTCAGGAGGATAAAGGCAAGAATGAAGTTGAAGACAGGGCCGGCGAGCGCGATGAGGGTTCGCTGCCAGCGGGGATGGTTCTGGAACTCGCCTGGGTCGTCGGGGTGGGCTTCGCCGGAGAACTCCATGCCGGCCATTTTGACGTAGCCGCCGACGGGAAACAGGTTGACGCGGTAGTCGGTGCCGTTGTGGACAATGCCGAAGAGGCGCTTGCCGAATCCGATTGCGAAGGCCTCTACGCGGACGCCGCAGAGTTTGGCGACGATGAAGTGGCCGAGTTCATGGACGATGACCATGATGCCGAGCACGATCGCGAACTGCGCGATTGCGGAAAGTTTGTCAGAGGTAAAGAGCGCGAATGCGGACAAAGAAGAACCTCGGGCGGTTTACGAATTAGATGGTGCGCGCTATGACCTGCAGTGCTTGCTCACGTGCGACCTGGTCGGCCAGAAGAACACCTTGGATAGACTCCGGGTTTGCTGCCGGAGTTAGCTCCAGAACTCGCTCGATTGTAGCTGGGATGCCGGTGAAGGGGATACGGCCTTTCAGAAAAGCCGCGACAGCAATTTCATCGGACGCATTCAACGCGATGCAGGCTGAGGGGCCTGCGGTTGCCGCTTCATAGGCCAGGCGGAGGCAGGGAAATCGTTCGAAGTCCGGCGTTTGGAAGTCGAGTTGGGAGAGTTGGGCGAGATCGAAGGTGAGATTGGAGGCGGGACGCTCGGGATAGGCCAGGGCGTAGAGGATGGGGAGGCGCATGTCGGTGACGGAGATTTGCGCGAGGATAGAGCCGTCGATGAACTCGACCAGCGAGTGGACGGTGGATTGCGGGTGGACGGTGACGCGGACTTTGCTGGGCGGTAAGTTGAAGAGGCGGCAGGCTTCGATGATTTCGAGGCCCTTGTTAAGCATGGTGGCGGAATCGACGGTGATGCGCTGGCCCATGATCCAGGTGGGGTGCTTAAGGGCCTGGGCGGGGGTGATGAAAGCGAAGTCAGCGAGGGGGGTGTTGCGGAAGGGACCACCGGAGGCGGTTAGCCAGATTTGTTTGACTTCGGCAGCGCTGCCGCCTCGCATTGCCTGGTGGATTGCGTTGTGCTCGGAGTCGATGGGGAGGAGTTTTGCGCCTGATTGTGCGGCAGCCTGGATGATAAGGTCGCCGGCGGCTACAAGGGCTTCTTTGTTGGCGAGTCCGATGTCTTTGCCGGCTTTGGCGGCGGCGTAGGTGGCTTCGAGGCCGGAGACGCCGACGATCGCGGAGACTACGAAGTCGACGTCGGGGTGGGTGGCGACCGCGATGGTGCCGGGAGTGCCGTGGAGGACTTCAATGTCAGCTAGGCCAGCGGCGCGGATGCGTTTTTGGAGTTCATCCGCTAGGGGTTCGGTGGCGAGGGAGATGAGTTGGGGGTGCCAGCGTTGGGCCTGGGCAAAGGCTACGTCGAGGTTTGAGCCGGCGGCGAGGGCGATGGGGGAGTAGCGGATGGGGAACTGCTCGCAGATGGAAAGGGTGCTCTGGCCGATGGAGCCGGTGGAGCCGAGGATAGCAATTTTCTTCACACTCATATTTTCGCAGATTGGGTTTACGGGGCACCCTGAACGAGCAAAGGAACAGGCTTTGAGGACGAGACCAGGTGAAAGTTAGTCCAGAAAGTAGTTCCCTGGGAGGCTGTAAAGCTTTCCTTTTTGAGCCGAGTGGATTCGTAGAACGCTTTTCCTACACTTTCAAGGAGTCTCTCCCGGAGTTGAGCCGATGCTATATTGTCCCGCCCCACGGACTCACGCGCAGAAGAAGGTTTTCGAGAATTCTGCGGCACTCCGAGATCGAGGTGAGACGGATCTTAACTTAGTTTGTCATCTGGCAATCAGACCCTCCTTCGCTACCTTAGCGTAGCGAAAGCTTCCTGTTCTATCTCGAGGTCGGGCGAGACTTATTGGAACAAGCTCAAGCAACCAACGGGCCTCATCGACTCAATGATGCCGAAGTGCACCGACTACGAGGGAGAGTACTCGCGAACGGCCGCCTCCGTCATTGCCTATCCGGTTGAAGTCTCGCTTTTCCCAAAGCCGTCGACGCTCCTACTCGGCGTCGCGGTCAAGTGCTACCCGACGGAGTGAGCTGTCAGTGAGCACGTCTCCGAGCCGCATCGGAACGACAGAGGGGAGGACTAGTGAAAGAGGGTTTGCCAGTCGCGCAGGAGGAGGGTGTACCAGAGGACGGGGGCGGCGAGCAGGAGGGCGTCGATGCGGTCAAGGATACCGCCATGGCCGGGGAGGAGGGTGCCGGAATCTTTGACGCCGGCGCCGCGTTTGATGGCGGATTCCAGGAGGTCGCCTAGCTGGGCGGCCATGTTGAGGAGGATGGCGAGGAGGAGCAGTTGCCAAGCAGGCCAGCCGATGTGCAGGACCGTGTAGCCACGTGTCGACAGATAGCCACCGAGATAGTAGAGGCTCATGCCGAACAGGACTGAGCCGAAGACGGAGGCGATGGAACCCTCCCACGTCTTGTTGGGAGAGAGGCGCGGGGCTAGCTTGCGCTTGCCGAAGTTCTTGCCGATATAAAGGGCGAAAATATCGCCCATCCAGACGCAGAGAAAGAGGAAGAGCAGAAGACCGGTGCCGTCTTCGTGCGCCTTGATGAGGGGCAGGAGCGTGAGCGGGTAGACGACGTAGATAAGGGCGAAGAGGCCAAGGCCGGTGTCGAGGAGGACACGGTTGAGCGGGGCTCGGAAGCCGGACCAGGCGAGAAGGATAAAGGTGACGAGGGTGAGGACAGGGAGCTCAAAGTCGGGCAGCTTGAGGGTGAAGAAGAAGATGAGGGCGGTGGCGGCGAAAAGCCACCAGAGCGGGATGTAGACATCTTTTTCGTGGGCCAGAACGCGGTACTCATAGGCGGCAAGGGCGGCTACGATGGCCGCGAACGTGGCGATCATCCAAAGTTGGCCGTAGAGGACGAGTGAGACCACGGCGGCGATGAGGACGATGGCAGTCAGGATGCGTTTCATATCAGGCGTAAGGATATATGGTATGTGGGTTTCGATAGGCATTTATGGAATGCCCCACATCATCGGGATGATGTGGCGATGAGTGGGCCGCGGCAGGATTCGGGGTGGGGCACCTGGATTTGTGTGGCTCGTACTCACTGCGATGGGACTGCCGTGTCTGGGGCACGGAGATGGCGTCGGCTTGATATGTTAATAAGATGACGACTCAGACTGGCTCACTGCGAAAGACTTTGGGTAACTCGGACATGGTACTGACCTCGATTGGGTTCGGGGCGTGGGCGATTGGTGGCGGAGACTATCAATTTGGCTGGGGCAAGCAGGAAGACCAGGACTCGATCGATGCGATTCACAAGGCGATTGATCTGGGAGAGAACTGGATCGATACGGCGGCCATCTATGGGTTGGGGCACTCGGAAGAGGTGGTGGGGAAGGCGCTGAAGACGCTGAACGGGCCGAAGCCATATGTGTTTACGAAGTGCTCGATGCGCTGGAATGAGCAGCGGGAGATTTATCACAGCGTGACGGCTGAAGGCGTTCGCTACGAGTGCGAGCAGAGCTTGAAGCGGCTGGACGTGGATACGATTGATCTGTATCAGATTCACTGGCCTAATCCGGAAAACGAGATTGAAGAGGGTTGGACGGAGATGCAAAAGCTGAAGGAAGAGGGGAAAATTCGGTTTGCGGGCGTGTCGAACTTCACTATCGAGCAGGTAAAGAGGATGCAGGCGATTGCACCGGTGACGTCGCTGCAGCCGCCCTACTCGTTGCTGAACCGGAGGATTGAAAAGGAGATGCTTCCGTTCTGCGTGGAGCACGGGATTGGCGTGATCAACTACTCGCCGATGGTGAGCGGGCTGCTGACGGGAAAGATGACGAAGGTGCGGCTGGCGGGGATGAAAGACGACTGGCGACAGAAGAGTGCGAACTTTACCGAGCCTAAGGTGACGAAGAACCTGGCGCTGGCGGATCTGCTGGGTGAGATAGGCAAGCGGCATGGGGTGGAGACGGGTGTTGTCGCGATTGCGTGGACACTGCGTCAGTCGGGGATTACGGCCGCAATTGTGGGTGGGCGCACTCCGCAGCAGTTGGAGGGGACGGCGCCTGCATTGAGCTTCCGGTTGTCTCCTACGGAGATTGCGGAGATTGATGCGTTTGTGGCGGTGAATGAGCTTGGGGTCAGCTAAGTGAGGGCTGATCTGGTTCTTATCTAGCTCTTATCTGGGGCGGATAAGTTGCCACTGCAGATGGGCTCGGACGGTTGGCCACTCCGAAGTGAGGATGCTGTAGACGCAGGTGTCACGCAGGGTTCCATTGGAGGCGTAGACGTGGTTGCGGAGGACGCCATCGAGCTTTGCCCCGAGGCGCTCGATGGCGGTGCGGCTAGTTGCGTTGAAAGAGTGGGTGCGGAATTCGACGGCGGGGCAGCCGAGTGCGTCGAAGGCGTAGCCGAGGAGTAGCAGCTTTGCCTCAGTGTTGAGCGCGGTGCGCTGGACGTGGACGGCGTACCAGGTGGAACCGATTTCGACGCGTGGCGTGGCACAGTCGATGTTCATGTAAGTGGTCATGCCGACGATGGTGTCGTTTGCGTCAAGGACAGTGAAGGGAAGCATGGCGCCAGCTTGGTAGAGGGCGAGGCGGCGTTCGATCTCGGCAGACATTCCATTTGCAGAAGGAATCGTTGTGAACCAGAGGTGGTTGAGGTTGCCGTCGCGAGCAACTGCGGCGAGGGCTGCGGCATGGGACGGGTCGAGGGGGATGAGGCGGACGTGTTGGCCACGCAGGGTGACCGGTGCGAGCGGCGTCATCGGCTATTTGGCGACAGGTCGCCGCTCGAGTTCGGCGGCGATGCTCTCAGGGGATTCGAGGGCGTCGTCCTTGCCTTCGAGGTGCTCGTCGGTGCCTTCGCCGAGGCCGCCGAAGCGGCGTTCGCGCTGCTGGTAGTTGTGGATGGCCTCAAGGAGATGGATGCCGCGGAAGTCGGGCCAGAGGCGGTCAGTGACAAAGATCTCGGCGTAAGCGATCTGCCAGAGGAGGAAGTTGGAGATGCGCTGCTCGCCGGAGGTGCGGATGACGAGATCAGGGTCCGGCATGTGCGCGGTATAGAGGTTGGCGGCGAGTTGGGCTTCGTCGATGCGGGACTCGATGGTGTCGACCTGGAAGAGGTCTTCGAGGGAGCAGCCGCGCTTGTGGGCCTCTTCGATGAGCGTGGAGATGAGCACGCGCGTGGCGTCGACGATCTCCGAGCGGGAACCGTAGTTGAGGGCAAGGGTCAGGGTGGTGCCGGTGTTCTTGCAAGTCTCTTCCTGGGCCCACTGCATGGTTTCCTGGATTTCCTGGGGAAGGCCGGCGGTGCGGCCAATATATGCCATGCGTACATTGTTGTCGTTCATACGCTTGACGTTTCCGACGAGGTAGCTCTTGAGGAGACGCATCAGGAAACTGACCTCTGCCTTGGGTCGGCGAAGATTGTTTTCTAGCGAAAAGGCATAGAGAGTGAGCCACGGAAGGTCAATGCGGGATGCGGTTTCAACGACGAACTGTACTGATTCCGCCCCCTGCTGATGGCCGAGGAAACGCTTGAGGGCACGCTTGCCCGCCCAGCGGCCGTTGCCGTCCATAATGATGGCCACATGCTGGGGTGCGCGTTCGGGGTCGAGTTGTGCGTAGATGGCGGCTTCTTCGGGAGAAAGTTCACCGAGGCGGGCGGGACGTGGTTTGGAATTGAGGGTGTTCATCTTTGGAAGCTTACGGTGAGATGCTCCGATAAGCATACAAGGTGTGTACGACGGGTGACGAGATGGGGTCAGAAGGCGAAACGCAGAGCGTTCGACTTCGCTCAGGACCCACCTTTGAAAGGGTTGCAGAAATGATTAGGAGAGGGCCGCACCCTCGCGGATGCGGCCTGGAGGTTTGGAGCAACTGCGCTTCTGCTACGCCGAGCGACGACGGCCGGCAGCGAGTTCCCGAACGTGGTTCAGGAAGATCGAGCGCTGCAGGGTGTCGAGTTGCGAGGTGTAGGCGGCGATCTCTGCGAGGAACGGGTCGGCCATCAGCATGGTCGTCTCGTTGTTATGGCGGGAGTTGGCGTCGCGCAGTAGGGCGGAGATGTCGACTTCAAGGGCCCGGGCGAGGCGATCGAGCGAGGACAGCGTTGGCATGGCCTTGCCGTTCTCGATCTTGGAGATGTAAGTGCGGGGCACGCCCATGCGAGCGGCGAGTTGACGCTGGCTCAGGTTGCGTACGTGGCGAAGATCGCGGACGGCGGTTGCGACCTGGGGGCCGTGTTCGACGTCACTGGCGGCGCCGACGAGGGCAAGGGGAGCCGGCGTGGCGGTCGGTTTTTCGACCTCAAGCGACTTCTTACAGCGTCTGCAAGAAGGGGTGGATGTGCGAAATTGCACCAGTTTACAGTGGTCGCAGCGAAGGACCTCTCGCTGTGCCTCGGACTGGCCAAAGGGCGCCATCATAGTTGCCATATTGTGTGTAGCGGGCGGGGGCCAGAGCAAGGTCCGCAGCGCAAGCGTCTGATAACAGAAGCTTGAGATGTGCCTAGAGTGACACTGGGGTATCGGGTGAGTCAAGGGGAATCGCCCACGATACCCGTAAGAAAACCGGAGAAAACCGAAGTCGAACCAGGATGGTAAACATTGGGGTGGGTGGGGTTCAAGTTTAGGATGAGGTTTGTACGACTTTCGAGGAGTTTTGATGAGGCGTGACGCGGCTTTGAAGTTGATGAAGGAGTGGACGCAGGGCGAGAGTCTGCGGAAGCATGGGCTCAGTGTTTCAATCTGCTGCGAGGCCTATGGGCAGATGGAAGCTGAACGCCTGGGGTTGACCAGCGAGAATGCGGCAGAGCTTGTGGATTCGTATGCTAGTGCCGGCTTGTTGCATGACTTTGATTATGAGAAGCATCCGACGCCGGATGAGCATCCGTTTGTGGGGGTGGCACACCTGCGCGAGAATGGCTGGCCGGAAGAGATACTGCGCGCGATTCTGGCGCATGCGGATTATTCTGGAGTCAAGCCGGAGACGCATTTGGACCGAACTCTGTTTGCCTGTGATGAACTGGCGGGGTTTTTGACGGCTTGTGCGCTGGTGAAGCCGACCAAGACGATTGCAGATGTGGAGGCCAAGGGTGTGGTGAAGAAGATGAAGGACAAGGGATTCGCGCGGGCAGTGAAGCGGGAAGATATGGTCGCGGGGGCGGAGCTTTTGGGGCTGCCGCTGGAAGAGCACGTGGGGAATTGTCTGCGGG
>JAYVDT010000694.1:0-2228 GCA_043749265.1 Rhodanobacteraceae bacterium
CCGGTGATGGCTTCTGTGCAAGCGTTGATCAACCAGAAGAATGGCGGACGGCAAGGTAACGCGAATTACTACTATTACCCGTTGGCGAATGCACAGTACGCGTCCTCGACTACGGCGTGCCAGGCGACCAATGGCACTGCAGGAAGCACAACAGTTACGTTGCCGGCGGCGACCTGCAACTTCCACGATATTGTGGCTGGCGGGAACCTGGTGCAGGCGTCGTCGTCGGACACGACGGGCTTTGGGTTTTCGTCGGGTGTCGGTTTCGACGAGGCGACGGGTCTGGGGTCCGTGAATATTGCTAACGTTGCGAACAACTGGAGCACGGTTTCTTTCCGGGCAACGACGACTACGTTCACCCTCTCTCCGGCGGCGGGAGTGAACCATGGAGCGCCGCTCCAATTGGCGGTGAAGGTGGCTCCGAGTTCCGGAACCGGGACGCCGACGGGCGACCTGGCACTGATTGCTGAAACGACGAATCCACTCAGCGCGCTGCAGTATACCCTCGCCGGCGGCGCGTTCAATGGGAGTAGCTCAGGTCTGCCGGCGGGTTCGTACAAAGTGCACGTGCACTATGCTGGCGACACGACGTTTGGCTCGAGCGATTCGGCGTCGGTTCCGGTTGTGATTGGGCAGGAGGCGTCCTATATTCAATTCAATGCCTACGGAATCCTCGCAAATGGCTCTTATCCTGCGACGAATTCATTTGCTTACACAACGTTGGTGGACATCGACACTCAAGTTGCAGGTGCATCCGGAATCGGTACTCCGAGTGGAACGGTGACGTTTGGCATTGTGCGGAACGGAGTGGCGCTGCCGGGTCTAACAAATAAGCTCGACACGACTGCGGATACTTATATTGAGGCTGGCGCTAGTTTCACTCCGTATTATCTGACACAGAATTATCCAGCTCTTACTCCAGGAGCTTATACGGTGACCGCGAATTACTCTGGGGATGCGAGCTTTGCGGCAAGCACTGCAACCAACTCTTTTGCTGTGGTTCAGGCGACGCCGGTTGTGACGTTTACGGCAGCCTCCAGTTCGCTTGTGGCTGGCAATTCGGCGACATTCAATTACAACATTGCGGCTCCGAGTACGCCTTTCTTTCTGAGTACGGCGACAATAGCCACGGGCACGGTGACGATTACAGTTCAAGGCGTTAGTGGCACGCCGGTTGTGGGCACGCTGGTCAATGGTGCCTTCGTCTCCACGGCACCCTTTGCGGTCCCACCGAACAAGGTCTACACCGTCCAGGCAATTTATTCCGGTGACACTAACTATGCCGGTGTTACAAGCACGACAACCGTTTCGGCGCTTGCTCCGGCTGCAACGACGACGACGCTCACCGATTCGACGGCGACCTCTGTCGGAACGGTAAGTCTGCTGACGGCGAACGTAAGTCCAGCAGGGGTGGGTACGGTGTACTTCTATGACAGTAACGTTCTGATTGGAAGTGCGGCATCAGATGGCGTGATCGGTATTGCGACGTTGCGTTACAGCGGCTTCAAGGCGGGTATGCATAGTCTGTCGGCGGTATTTTCAGGTAACTCGTCGCTTGCAACCAGTACCGGGACGCTGACGCTACCTGTAAGTCAAAACTTAACAGCGCTTGGCATCTCTTCTCCATCGACTTCGACCTACGGGCAGGCTGTGGCGATGAATGCGAAGATCTTCCGCAGTCCGACGATTGGCTCGCCGCTGGTTCCTTTGACTGGCATTGTGAACTTCTACGATGGCGGCGCACTGGTTGGAACGGCTACGCCGATCTATGAGGGCGGCGACCAGATATTCAACGCGAACATCAATATCTTCACGCTGGGGGCGGGCTCACACTCTTTGAGCGCAGCATACGCGGGCGATAGCAACTATGCGGGGTCGGCTTCAATTTCGCTATCCACAAATATTGCCAAGCTGACGGCATCGTTGACGCTGAGCACAACGGCAATGTCTTTCAACGGTGCAGCTGCAATCCCGCTGACTGCAGTGTTTGCTGTACCCTCTACGCTGGCTGCGCCGTCAGGGAATATCAACTTCTACGATGGTGCGACACTGCTGGGAAGTGCGTCGACCGTTTATTCCACTGCATTGGGTGGATACGTTGCGACGTTCTCGGCGAGTGGGTTGACGGGCGCTTCGCATAGTTTGACGGCGCAGTTTGTGGGCGATGCAAACTACAACCCGGCGACATCCTTTGGACTGAACATTGCAGTGCTAACCAATAATGTCTG
>JAYVDT010000695.1:0-2228 GCA_043749265.1 Rhodanobacteraceae bacterium
CCAGTCCGCTGACTCCCGGACAAAGAACGTGATTGGCGCGGCATTCGTCGGAATAACCCGGCGCGGAGCCGCACCGTCACCCGCAGACCACGCCGGATGTGGGGACACCCGCCCCCAACCCACCGCGCCAGAAAGACATAATCCATCCAGCCACGCGGGATCGTAGTTCGCCACACGCGACGGCAATAGTGTCCGCTCCCACTCCACCGCGGGGGCCTCAAATCCTTCAAGCTGCGATAACACCTGCAACAAACCTTCTTCGCCCGCAAGCTGCGTCTGCGGCGCAAGGTGCTGCCATCCCAGCAGCCATTTCATGTAGGTCGCCGGGGGCACTGCCTCAATCCGCTTGCGCAGGGTGCCTAGCGTCAGCCGATGAATCCGCTGCAAAATCCTTCGCTCGCACCACTCGGTCTCAAGGTCATCCTCCGTCGCTGTATTCTCGAACGCCCCACGCAGCGCCAGGCCCTGCAACTCCATCGCGAGAAGCGCCTGTAGAATCGGGCGGGGCGCGATACCCAGCATCACTGCGAGGGCGTTCGTCGTCGTCGGTCCAAGGATTTGTAACCACCCTTGCACACACTTAAGAACCGCATCGGCATGTGTAACAGTTTCTGTACTTACTATTGGAGCGCCGCACAAAGACCGCGCCAAGGGCAGTCTCTCCGCAGCCACCCAACACGGCTTCCCGCAGAAATCAAATGTGCCAGCCCGTCCGCTACGAGTCAGCCGCTCATAAAACAACGGCCAATCCTTTGCCATCTCTGTATCCAAAAACTGCAGAGGCAAAATCACCAGTGAGAGCAGCAGGTCATGCAACTCATGCTCATCCCGTAGATCCGGCCATAACTGGCCACGTACTGTCTCAATCGCCGCTGGATCCAGGGCTCCGGCATCTTCTGCGACTGACGCTGGCAAGCTGCCACGTAGCGTCGTAGCCCGCGCTCGTCGCTCCTCTTTGCCGGCCTCATCCAGATAGGCATATGGCATCGCATTCAGCAGTTCATGTGCAAATTGAGAAGGTGTTGGCGTATCTATCGCCAGGCAGCGGATCGACCCATTCTCAATTCCACGCAGGATCTCGATCAGGCCTTCGAGGTCCATCGCCTCGCCCAGCACATCCTTCATCACCTCGCGCACCAGCGGGTGATCGGGAATCTGAATATCTCCGACAATGGTCTCAAAACATGCAGCTGCCTGGGGGAATACATTGGCCATCAGATCGTCAGACCGCGTCCTTTGAATCTGTGGCGCAATCCGCTTGCCCTTGGACATCCGCAGCAACTGCAGGCTGCGCCCCGCTGCCCAGCGCCAACGATTTTTGAAGATCGGCGAAGCAATTGAAGCCTGCTCCAGTAGCTCCTTCGCCGTATGCTCTGTAAGAAACTTGAACACATCTGCCAACGGGAAGCTATGCTGCTCTGCCAGCGAGATATTGATGCCGTTGTCAGTCGCCGCAGCCTGCAACTCAAAGTTGAACCCGCGGCAGAATCTCTTGCGCAGCGCCAAGCCCCACGCTTTGTTTACGCGCCCGCCAAACGGGGCATGCAGAATCAACTGCATGCCGCCGCCGTCATCAAAAAATCGCTCTGCGATAATCGTCGTCTTGGAAGGTACCGCGCCCAGCACTGCCCGTCCCGCGACGATGTACACGATCATCTGCAAGGCCGCGGACCGGCACACGCAAGTTTCCGCCATCAGCCAGTCAATACAAGCCGCAACCTCCGGATTGGTCGCATGCACCGCACGCGGCGACACGCTTGCTGTCCGAGCCGAAATCTCTTCCCTGAGCTCACCAACGCCATCGGACAACACGCCCGTCCGCTGCGGCGCCTCTCCCTCCCAGAACGGAATGCTGGGCGGCGCTCCATGCGCATCTTCAACCAGCACGCGGCCCACTGATTCGATCTTCTGAATCCGCCAGCTCGTATTGCCCAGCAGCACTACATCTCCGGGTGATGAATCGACCGCAAAGTGCTCATCAAGCGTTGCAATCTGGACTCCCTCAGGCTGCAGAATCACCGAGAACAGACTGGTGTCCGGAATCGCACCGCCGTTCGATATCGCGATCATCCGCGCACCGCGCCGTGGATGCAGATGCCCCTGCACGCCGTCGCGTAGCAGATAAGCCCCATAGCGCCCACGGCTGGACGCGATCCCTTCATGCAGCAACTGCAGGAGTTCGTTGAAGTGTTCCCATGTCAGATTGCGGTATGGATAGGCTCGCCGCA
>JAYVDT010000696.1:0-2226 GCA_043749265.1 Rhodanobacteraceae bacterium
GAGCGCCCGATGAAGTCCCAAAGTGCGGTGAGCAGGAGGGCCGGGATGAGAACGACCCAGAGACGGGTGATGCGGTTGAGAAGGTAGTTGAACCACGACCACTTGCCACGCTGGTTGGCACGCAGGACGGAGGTGCCGACGAGATAGCCGCTGAGGGCAAAGAAGAAGCTGACAGCAGCGCCTGCGAAGTAGTGGTCGATGTAGAGGAGGTTGACAAGCAGCCCGGAGCCGGCCTCCTTGTAAGGAAGGAAGAAGGCGAGACGAGTGTGGTAACAGACGACGATCAGTGCCGCGAGACCGCGCATGGCATCGAGGTGGTAGTTCCTCGATGAACCCACGGCGGCTGATCGCGTGTGAAGGCCGGCGATGGTCTCCGGTAATGTGTCAGGGCCCTTCGACATCCACGTTCTCTCGGTGCCAGTTGACTGGACGTTAGGGTTACTTCGTCAGAAAGTCATCGAAGGCTGGAAGGTTGATGGTCTGTGTCCGGTCTGGACCGGTGGAGATCATGCCAATCCTGGCGTTGGATTCCTTTTCGATAAAGTTGAGGTAATCCTGGGCGAGTCTGGGGAGCTTGTCAAAGTCGGTGATGCCTTCGGTGGACTCGTTCCAACCCTTGAGCGTGGTGTAGATGGGCTTGATGGACCTGAAGCCGCGAATGTCGGCGGGGATCCGGTCGGTAACCTTGCCGTCAATCTCATAGGCGGTGCAGACGGGGATGTCGACGCATTGGTCCATCACGTCCATCTTGGTGACGACGAGCCACTCCGTTCCGTTGATCATGTTGGAGTAACGGAGAAGAGGCAGGTCAAGCCATCCGCAGCGGCGGGGACGCCCGGTAACGGCGCCATATTCCTGGCCCCTCGCTCTGAGCAACTCGGCGGAATGCCCGTCGATTTCGGTTGGGAATGGGCCTTCGCCGACGCGGGTGACATAGGCCTTGGTGACGCCGATAACGGTGCCGATCCTGGTGGGGCCTACTCCGGTTCCGGTCACTGCGCCGCCGGCGGTGGAGGAGCTGCTGGTGACGAAGGGGTAGGTGCCGTGGTCGATATCGAGGAGTGCGCCCTGGGCGCCTTCAAACATGACTTTTTCGCCATTGTCGATAGCCTGGTTGAGCATGACGGCGGTGTCGGCGACGAAGGGGGCTACCTGCTCGGCGAGGCGTGCGTACTCCTCGTACATGGCGCGGGGGTCAAGGGGCTCGGTACCGAAGAGGGCGTGGGCGATAGTGTTCTTTTCATGGCAGGCGTTGTTGATGTGCGTGCGGAGAAGGGATGAGTTGAGGAGGTCGGCGACGCGAAGACCGTTGCGATGGACCTTGTCCTCGTATGCTGGGCCGATGCCGCGGCGGGTGGTTCCGATGGGCTGGCGGCCAGGTGCGGTCTCGGCGGCGAGCTCAATCATGCGGTGGTAGGGGAGGATGACCTGGGCGCGGTCGGAGACGAAGAGCTGGTTGTCGATGGGGAGGCCAGCTTCGCGGAGCTTGCGTACCTCGTTGAGGAAAGCCGCGGGGTCCAGCACGACTCCGTTGCCGATGATGCCTTTGCAGCCGGGACGGAGGACGCCGCAGGGAATAAGCTGCAGAACGAACTTCCGACCGTGAATGATGACGGTGTGGCCGGCGTTATGGCCGCCAGCGTATCGGGCGACAACGGAAAACTTTTCAGAGAGGACGTCGACGATCTTGCCTTTACCTTCATCGCCCCACTGGGCTCCGAGGAGGACGGCTGACTGGCGCTGGGTTTTGCTCACGTGGCGGGTGCTCCGGGACAGGTTCAGAGGGAAGTGCGCGTGGTGTTTGCGCCCATCCCCGATTTTATACCGGCGCGATGGGATGAAGGTGCTTCGGGCGAAAAGACGCGCGAGCGGACCGATTCGCTTCGCGTTTGGCTACGGTAGGCTAAGGAGATGCCAGAGTTGCCTGAAGTGGAGACGGTTGCCAATGGAGTGCATGAACGAGTGCACGGGCAGAGGATTGAATCGGTCTGGACGAGTGGAAAGCCGCAGACATTCAAGAGTCCGGAGGCGGAGATTGCGGAGGTGCTGACGGGGGCTCGGATTGTGCGGGTTCGGCGGGTGGGGAAGACGATTGTGGCTTCGGTGGAGAGGGCGGGGTTGGGAACCGCAGTGCGGGGTAATGACGAAAGTGATGACGGGGCGGCGGAATTTCTGGTTCATCTGGGAATGACGGGGAGGTTGCTGGTTTCGGCGCCGGATGTTCCG
>JAYVDT010000697.1:0-7617 GCA_043749265.1 Rhodanobacteraceae bacterium
ATCTGACCATCCGCTTTGGTGCTTTCGCGGCTGTAAAAGACGTGAGCGACGGCCGCTCCGCTCGGTGGAAGATATGTACACATAGTGATACAGTGAGGAATATGGCAAAGACGGATTTGACGATGAGCGACAAGATGATGGAGCTTGTGGCACGGCGATTTCGGACGCTAGGCGAGCCTTACCGGCTTCGACTGCTTCAGATGCTCGAAGGCGGTGAGATGAAAGTGGGCGATCTCGTAGCAGGGCTCGACGGCAATCAGCCCAACGTCTCCAAGCACTTGCAAATTCTCCATGAAGCCGGCCTTGTAAGCCGCCGGCGTGCAGGAATCACCATCTTTTACGCAATCAGCGATCCGATGGTCATAAAGCTTTGTAACCTGGTGTGCCGCAGCGAAATAGAAAGAAGTAAGCGGGATTTCGAGGAGTTGAATGCGTCTCCCGTCGAAAGGAAAAAGCGATGAATGTTGAGCGTTTCGAGGTGCCGGGTCTGGCACAGTATTCCTACATCGTGTCTTCAGACGGGAAGGCTGCCGTCATCGATCCGATCCGTGATATCGATCGCTATACGAGGTATGCGGACGGGCACAGCCTCACGATCACCCACATTCTCGAAACTCACATACATGCCGACTTTGCCGCAGGCTCGCAGGCTCTGGCCCTCGCAACCGGAGCACAGTTGGCACTCAGTGCTCACGATGTAGGGGAAAATTACCGGTACCGTATGCCGCATCACCCTCTGAAGGGTGGAGACGTCATTGAGGTGGGGAAGGTAACGCTGCAGGCACTCCATACTCCCGGTCATACCCCAGAACACCTGTCTTTCACTTTGTATGACACGGAAAGAAATACGACTCACCCGTTAGCGCTTTTCTCAGGCGACTTTCTATTCGTCGGATCGATGGGCCGACCTGATCTCCTCGGAGAGGCCGCAAAGCACAGCCTTGCAACAGAACTCTTTCGCAGCGCCCATGAACGCATCAAGGGTCTGCCCGATGGCGTTGAGCTTTATCCTGGGCATGGCGCGGGCTCGTTGTGCGGAGCAGGAATGAGTGAACGCGCGGAATCAACGCTGGGATACGAGAGGGTAACAAACTCTTTCTTTCGTCTGGATGAAGAGTCATTCGTCCAGGCGATTCTGCAGAGCGTACCGGCCATGCCCGACTATTACCCTCGGATGAAAGCACTCAATAGCGATGGTGCGCCCGCGTTGCTCCTTAGCCATGGGGACCACGCACTCTCCGTCGTCGAAGTCGATTCACTCAGCAAACGCCGGGATGTAATGCTTCTCGACCTTCGTGGTCATGAGGCTTTTGGAGCAGCACACATTCCGGGCTCCATCAACATCGGAGACGGTTCAAACCTCTCGCTCTGGGCAGGCTGGCTAATCGACCCTGCCCTGCGTCTTATCCTCATCGGCGAGAACGGAGATGAGGAGCAAGCCCGGCGATCGTTGATGAGGGTCGGGCTTGATCGTATAGAGGGCCATTTGGCAAAGGGTTTTGCGACCTGGGTTGACGCTGGCCTGGAGCTTAGCCATATTCCACAGCTGTCGACGGACGAAGTTGCGGCAGTCAAAGATGACGACGTTGTGCTCGATGTACGAAGCGCCACAGAATGGCAAAGTGGCCATATTGCCGGGGCTCGACACATTATGCTTGGAGATCTGTCTCGCCACCTTGAAGAACTCCCACGTGAACGCACGGTGATTACAGTTTGCGGGAGCGGCTACAGGGCTAGCATCGCAGCAAGCCTGTTGGCGCAGCGCGGTTTCAGCAAGGTCAGCCTAATGGACGGCGGAATGACGGCGTGGCTTAATCGCAAACTTGCAGTCAGCATAGAGTGACGCTGAAGCGCGCCTGTCGTTATCCGGGTTGCGGCTCGGCTAACGACAAGTAGCTGCAAACAGATTCCGTAACAACCTGAGTACTTTTGAACTTGGCGAAGGATGCTGAGACACTTCGATGGACCATTTCGTCGTCCCCTGACACTGTGTGTATTCTTTGGCGAAAAGCCCGAGGTGACAATCTTTCGTAGATTGGCACCCAAGGCAATTTAACACTGCTCTAACGTAATGGTCATCAAAGTAAATCAGATTGGCTACGCGTGACCAAGTCTTGAAGGACTCGACCGTCGCGGCGCTTACGTCATATGTTCGAGACGCCCGCACGAGAATATTTAAAGCGCGATGCGGGTCATCTTAGAGTGCGCCGCCCGCTAGAAACTCCTACGCGAATGTCGTAAACCAGTCGAGATGGTGTGTCAAAGACGAAGCGGCGCAAGCGGTCACCGATGCTTACCAACGAAACATTCCATGCGCAGTTCTGGGTGACATGCTTGAAGTTTATGTAGCGTCGAGAGGCTAGAGGAGCGGCAGGATGAGCTCGGCGCGGCAGCCGCCGGTGGCTGCTGAATTCGTAAGGGTGACGGCGCCGTGGTGTGCGGATGCGATCTGCTGGGCAAGGACAAGGCCGATGCCGGACCCGTGGGCCTTGGTGGTGTAGAAGGGCACAAAGAGGTTTGAGGGATTCGTAACGCCGGGGCCATTGTCTTCGATGATGAGGACAAGCTCGGTGGCACGGGCCTGCCATGCGATGGCGACCTGCGGGGTGCGGTCCGGGTGGGGGCCTTCGGGGCTAAGTGCGGCGTCCACGGCATTCCGTAGAAGGTTAATGAGGGCTTGCTGGATTTGGTCGGGATCGCAGAGGATGGTCACCGGTGGGCCGGGGTGGATGGTGGCGGCAAAACGCGTTTCGACCGCGGCCACGGCGGCGACGAGGTGGGCGACCGAGGTTCGCTGGAGGGTCGGCGAGGGCAGGCGTGAGAGCCGTTGGTAGGCCTGAAGAAAGCGGTTGAGCGAGGCGGCGCGGTCTTCAATGACGGCGAGGCCGCGCAGGAAGTCGGTGGGTTCGGCGGGGATTTTGCTGGATTGCGCGAGCCGGGTGCGCAGGGTTCCGGCAATGGAGTGAATGGGCGTAAGCGAGTTGTTGATCTCGTGGCCGAGCACGCGAATGAGCCGCTGCCAGGCCGTGCGCTCTTCTTCGCGCAGGGCTGCCGAGATATCGGACAGGACATAGAGCGTATGCGGCAGGCCCTCCAGGCGGAATGTGGCTCGGCGCACGGACCAGCGGGAGAGATGCGCGGAGGAGGCGGCAGGGTAGAGGCCCTGGTCCGGGGTTTCGAGCAGGCCAGTGAGATTGAGAGAGGAGGCGGGACGGCCTAGGGGGTCGTGGCCCGAGGTTTCAAAGGTAAGGACAGCGCTGGCGGCGGCATTGAGGAGGCGAAGAACGCCTAAAGAATCGAAGGCGAAGACTGGGGATTGCATCGAGGAGAGTACGCGCTCTACAAGGGTGAGGGCGTCGCGGGCGGCGGAGCGTTGATGTTGGAGGGTAGCGGCGAGGGCGTTGATTTCGAGCGCGAGATCGCCGAGGGAGTCGCCGCGTCGCGCTCCGCGGGCGCGGAAGGAGAAGTCGTCTTCGCGTAGGGCAGAGACGACGTTTGAGAGCGTCTGCAGCGGGCGAATCATCTGCTCAAAGAAGAATGAGGCAGCGAGCGCCCAGAGGATGACCGCGCCTGCGGCGATGCCGAGCGAGGTCCAGACAGAGGAGAACCAGGTGTAGGTGAGGAGGGCGGCCGAGAGGACGGTAGGCAGCGCAAGGGCTGCGAGCCAGATGCGGATACGCCGCTCGAAGGAGAGGCGTCGGTTGGTGCGGCCGAGGCGTAGACGGGTTGGCTTGGGCTCGGCCACTGGTGAGGAGCTTACCTCGGAGGTTGGGAGTGGTCCAATCCCATTTCTCAGGTGCGAGACAAAGGGCACGTGGCGGGTGGGTTAGAGGTTGTATTTTTCCATGCGGCGGTAGAGGGCTCCGCGGCTCAGGCCAAGGGCTTCGGCTGCGTGGCTTACGTTGCCGTTGGAGCGGCTAAGGGCCTTGCGGACGAGGACGGCTTCTACGGCCTCGAGGGAAAGATCGTCTAGCGCCTGCTGGGCGGAGCCGGTGGGAGTCTGGGCGTAGAGGCCGAAGTCGGCGGCCTGAAGCTGTGTGCCGCGAGCCATAAGGACGGCGCGCTCGATGGTGTGGTCAAGCTCGCGGACGTTGCCAGGCCAGGGGTAGTCGAGGATGGCCTGCAGGGCGGCAGGCTCAAGGCCGGAGATTGGGCGGCGGTAGCGGCCGGAGTAACGGGAGAGGAAGTGCGCGGCGAGGATGGGGATGTCTTCGCGGCGCTCGCGCAGAGCGGGCAGGCGGATTTCCACCGTGTTGAGGCGGAACAAGAGGTCTTCGCGGAACTCTCCGGCGGCCGTGGCGGCGCGCAGGTCGGCGTTGGTGGCGGAGAGCATGCGGACGTCGACGGTGCGAGTAGTAGAGGAGCCTACGCGCTCGAACTCACCGGTTTCCAGCACGCGTAGGAGCTTGGCCTGCTGGCGTGGAGGGATGTTGGCGATTTCGTCGAGGAAGAGGGTGCCTCCGCTGGCAAGCTCGAAACGGCCGATGCGGTCTGCGCGGGCGTCTGTGAACGAACCTTTGACGTGGCCGAAGAGCTCTGACTCGAAGGTTCCGTCGGGGAGCGCGCCGGTGTTGACGGCGATGAGGGAACGGTGGGCGCGCTGAGAGAGGCGATGGATGGTTTGTGCTACCACTTCCTTGCCGGTGCCGTGCTCGCCGGTGATGAGAATGCTGGCGTCGGAGGGGCCGACGCGGGTCATGAGCTCCACGACGGGGTGCATAGAGGGCGATTCGGCGAGGAACTCGGGGGCTCCTTCAGCGCGGAGGAGGCGGTTTTCGGCTTCGAGGCGCTGCGTGCGGCGCTGCAGGGCGAAGAGCTCGGTCTGGGTGCGGAGGATGGTGAGGAGGCGGGTGTTGTCCCAAGGCTTCTGGATGAAGTCGCTGGCGCCGCGGCGCATTGCGTCAACGGCTAGATCGACGGAGGCCCAGGCAGTCATGACGATGACGGGCAGGTGCGCCTCGCGGGCGCGGATGGCGGAGATGAGGTCGAGACCTTCTTTGCCGGAGGTGGTGTCGCGGGAGTAGTTAAGGTCGATCAGGAGACCATCGAACTCGGACTCGGCGAAGCGTGCAAGGGCCTCGGCAGGGGTGCGTGCGCTGACGAGCCGGTAGCCTTCTGGACGTAGCAAAAGCTCAAGTGCCTCGAGGATGTGAGGCTGGTCGTCGGCGATGAGGAGGCGGCAGGTTGTGGATGGCGGCATGGTCTTTTTCTGTGGTCACACGGTGATGAAACGCTTCGTAAAGGTGGGCAAAAGACCAAGCCTCTCTGATGCTGATGGCGTGTGGTTCAAGCGGGCTTGCAATCTGGAGGATGACTTCTTCCGCACGCTCCGATTGATGCACTGATTTTGTGGTCTCGACTCTTATTCTATGGCTGCGGAGCGGTCCCGCCCCGAGCGGAAGCAATAGAGACGGAGTTAGCCTCAAGAGTGTTGCCGGTGGCGCGATCGAGTTCGACGCGGGCTTTCTGGTACGCGGTGCGGGCGGCGACGAGGGCGGACTCGGCGGTGGCGAGGTCGCGGCGAGCGGCAAGGGTCTGAAGTGCGAAGCCGGCGCCAAGCTCCTGCTCCTTGCCGGAGATGGTGAAGAGACGGCTGGCGAGGTCGCGTGCCTTGAGGGCGGAGTCGACCCGGGCCTGGCTCTGGGCTAGGGCATACTGGGCGTTGCGGACCTCGATGCGGATCTGTTTGCGAAGCTGCTGCTGGTGGAGCTCGGCCTGGCGGGATTCGAGCTCGGAGCGGTACTGGTCTGACTTGGCGACGCGGTTGCGAATAGGCACGTTGACCGAGGCGCCGACGAAGTAGCTGGGAGCGGAGTTGTTGAACGCGTTGCTGAAACCTCCGCCGAAGCCCACGGGGGCTGTTGAGACGACGGTGGAGCTGGGGTTGACTGCGCCGGCAAGGCCGGAGCCTCCGTACGTGGCGACGATGTCGAGCGAGGGCAGAAGGGCGTTACGTGCGGCGTTGCGGCTGATAGATCGATTCTGCAAGTCGATCGTGGACTCGGAGAGCTCGATGCGGCGGTTGAGTGCCAGGGCGACAAGGTCTTCGGTTGCGATTGGAGACGGAGTGGCCGCGCTGAGCGTGCTGAGATCGAGAGGGCGAACAGGCATGGCTTCGAGGATGGGGTCGTCGAGGTTTTTCGTCAGGGCGTTCTTGATGAGGAGCTGCTGGAACTGGAGCTGGGAGCGCGCGATGGAGAGGTCGCCCTCGCGGTTGGCGACTTCTGCCTCGTCCTTCAGGACGTCGAGGGCAGGGATAGCCTGGAGCCCGAGCTGCTTGCGGGCGGAGACGAGGGTCTGATTGGCGAAGTCAAGTGAGTGCGACTTGACCTGATCGTCCTCGTAGGCGGCGACGAGGTCCCAGTAAATGTTGGCGATCTGCGTGACGGTGGAGGCGACCTGGAGCTCGAAGGCCTGATCGGAGATCTTTTGGTTGTTGCGTGCGATGCGGAGATAGCGGAGGTTGGGGCCGAAGCCCCGGCCAGCCAGGAGATGTTGGCGCGCCTCGAGTTGGAAACTGGAGTTGAGCTGCGGATTGAGAAAGCTGAAAGGGCTGTTGTTGCTATCGCGTGAGGAGTTGAATGTAAAAGCAAGAGAGGTGCCGGTGGGAAAGGCCTGGGCGTAGCCGAGGTCGCCGGTGAGGGCGTCGGCGCGGAGGGTCTGGACGCCGTAGATGGACAGATTAGAGAGCGGAAGGGTGTTGTGCTGGTAACCGAAGTCTCCGGTGAGGGCGGGGTCGTAGCTGGGGACTGCGGTGCCGGTGCCCAGAGTGGACTGCACAAGGCCGGAGGCTCCGGTGCCCGCACCTCCTGCGCCACCGGAGGTTCCGCCCGCGCCTGCTCCGGTGGATCCGGAGCCGAAACCGCCTACGCCGGCACCGGGTGTGTTCTGGACGATGCCGGTGTTGACGCCGCGGAAGGTTCCGCCAGCGCGAGTGCGGAGGACGTCGGCCTTCGCGATGGGAATGTTGTACCTCGCGATTGCGAGGTCAAGGTTATTTTCAAGGGCAAGGGCGATGGCGTCCGGGAGGGATAGCTCGAGGACGCCGTTGTGGACAAGGGTGTCGATCCGGGGCGAGTTGGCCAGATTCGGGGCGGCAACGTGGGAGGCGCGGTAGGTGTCGAGCGGGGCGTGCGAGTGGGGGATGTCGAGCGAGACGGTCTGCTGGGCGTGCAGGGAGGTTGCGAGGGCGAAGGAAAGGAGGAGGGGGACTTGCTTTTTCATGTTTTCGTGTGCCTGGTGGCTTGGGTTTGGGGGGACAGAGCGAAGTCAAAGGTAGAAGCAGATTCCCTACGGCAATGACAACAAGGGCAAGTGCAAAAGCTGATAGAGATATTGCGGCCTTTGCCCGAAATGACAGGCTTTGGGTCGGCTATGGGGCTGGGGCTGCGGTTGGGTTAGTGGAGTCCTGGGTGAGCCACCCGTCGCGAAGTTCGAGGATGCGGGTGCCGTAGGTGGCGTTCCGCTCGGAATGGGTAACCTGGATGATTGTGGTGCCCTGGCGATTGAGATCCGCGAAGAGCTGCATGATTTCGTCGGCCTGGCCAGAATGAAGGTTGCCGGTAGGCTCATCCGCGAGAAGCAACGCGGGCCGGTGGATGACGGCGCGTGCGATGC
>JAYVDT010000698.1:0-2224 GCA_043749265.1 Rhodanobacteraceae bacterium
CAACCGTGGTCGAGTAAAGTTCCGCGTAGAGTTTCGTCTGGCCATGCTGGCGCCGTTAGGGGATTTGATGTGCCGGTTGAAGAGCTGGGCGCTATTGCGTTGGAGTCCTCGCAGGCTGAACGACGAGCCGATGACGCTGAACGCGAGTTGATGGAGTGGAAGAAGATCAAGTTCATGCAGGACCGCATCGGCGAGGATTTCCACGCGACGATTCTTTCCTGCACGAAGTACGGATTCTTTGTGGAACTCGATGAACTTTTTATCGAGGGCCTGGTTCCGTTGCAGTCCATCTCGGCTTCGTTGCCCTTTGGCGACCCGGACCGCTTTGTCTTTCGCGATACCGACCGGGCGATTGTGGGCACATACTCTGGCCGCGTCTTCAAACTGGGGCAGCGAGTTCACGTGCTGCTGGATGGTATCGACCGAACGGCCAGGCGTTTGCAGTTTGCGCTGGTGCCAAGTGCAGCACCGCAGGGGGAGGCCCCGCGGAGCCTGCGAAAGGCGAAGGCCGTCAAGCCCGAGCACACCAGCCCCACGCGGACAGGCAAGCCAGTCAAGACCAAGTCGAAGGCGCGGGACCGGAACAAGAAGGCCAAGGGCAAGCGGCGGTAGCTGCTTCTTGCGTGCCAGCCTTTACAATCAGGAATCAGGAGATTTTCGATGCCCCATATGGTGTTCTGCAGCAAATACAAGACAGAGATGGAGGGCCTCGATGAGCCTCCGTTCGACTCAGACTTTGGCCAGAAGATTTACAAAAGCGTAAGCAAAAAAGCGTGGGGCGAGTGGGTCGAGCGCCAGAAGATGCTGCTGAACGAGTATCGCCTGCAGCCGTGGACGCGTGAGGCGCAGGACTTTCTGGTCGAGCAGATGAATGGGTTCTTCTTCGAAGAAGGTGATGGCGGAGCACTGCCCAAGGAATTCGTCGCTCCCAGCCACTAATGGCCGGTGGCTGTCTTGCCTGGGGCGAATGCGTCGGCAAGCAGCCCGATGAGCCGCCGCCTGATGTACACTGAGGGAACCCTGCCGCTGAACCTTCCTGTGGGCTTTCAAAGCCCGAGGTTGTGTCAAGATGGCGTAACAAAAGTCGGGACGTGGCTCAGCCTGGTAGAGCGCACCCTTGGGGTGGGTGAGGTCGCTAGTTCGAATCTAGTCGTCCCGACCAATCATTTCAACAAGTTGAAGATATTTTCAGGGAACAGACCAACGAAGTAAGGAACGGAAAGGAACTATACGTTCCCTTGCGCTGCAAACATTGCAGCGATTCCGCCTTGAGCAAGCCTTTTATCAGCCATAATCCCCTTTACGTACACGCCCAACGTCATCGTTGGCGATGAATGGCGCATCAGGTCCTGCGTCGTCTTGACGGTCGCTCCATTCGATTGCAGGAGTGTCGCCAACGTGCGCCTGAAGCTGTGCCATCCAATCCTTTTGGTGATGCAGGCACGTTGTGGTGCTGGGTGAACGTGTCTCTTGAGGATGGCATCAGGCCAGTACGGGAGCTTCCCCGCTGCCTGTGGACTGGCGAAGACCCAATCACCCTGGTTAGGGAACATAGATTTTGATTTCCAGTTCAAGAGGACAACAGCCAACTCTGGGGACATTGGAAGCGGTCGCCTTGAGGCTAAGGTCTTAGGCGGCCCTTCAACTTGATCCACCATTGAACGGACAACCCGCATCTCCTCGTTCTCAAAAATTGATATCCTCCCACTTCAAACCGAACAACTCGCCACGGCGAAGACCCGTAACGGCTGCTGTAAAGATGATGGTACGGACTGGCTCTCTCAACTCTGAGAGCAGCGCAACCACTTCGGAGGAATCGAGAACGATCTCCTCTTGGACTGGCACCGCGCTCTGTCGGATGAGACGAATGGGATTTGAAGTCGCCCATTCATAGCGCAGGGCGTGTTGAAATAGAGCGCTCATCACGCCTTTTGTCTTAGCCTTGATGCCAGGGGCAAGCGGCATATCGTTGAGCCACTTCTCCACTGCGATAGCCTTTACATCAGACAGTCTGCATGATCCCCATTTGGGCGCTTTTGTCGCAAGAATCCAGTAGTGCACACGCTCGCGATTGTTAGGGATTCTGTTGAGGGGCGTTTTTGTAGAACGTCGGCTGGAGAGCTTTGAAAGGAACCCGCAAGCTGCTTGTGCATAGATGCGCACCGTAAGAATGCCGGAGGCGGGCTAAGGGGCTGTGTTTCATATGGTTTCCCGTCAGCAACGT
>JAYVDT010000699.1:0-2222 GCA_043749265.1 Rhodanobacteraceae bacterium
GAATAGAACCCGCTCAACGCCCACGTTCTGCGATCGTCATCCAAATGAGATCTCCCCTCACACGATTCCCCTGTTCCGCGTTACGCCTTGTACCTGAAAGCCCCACCCAGTACCATCACCTCCATGCAGCCTCACTTCACCCCCGCATCGCTGAAGTTCCTCCGCTCGCTGGCCCGTAACAACGACCGCGACTGGTTCAACGCCAACAAGCCTGCCTACGAAACCTCGCTCAAGGCCCCTCTCCTGGAAGTCATCACCGCCATCAACAAGGGCCTCCAGGCCTTCGCCCCCGACCACCTCCGCGAGCCCTCCAAGTGCGCCATGCGCATCTACCGCGACATCCGATTCAGCCCCAACAAGCTGCCTTACAAGACCCACGTAGCCGCCTGGTGGGCTCGCAAGGGCCTTGAAAAAACCTCCGGCGCCGGCTTCTACTTCCAACTCGACCCCAAGCAAATCACAGTCGCCGCCGGCGCCTACATGCCAGAAAAAGATCAACTCCTCGCCATCCGCCGCATGCTCCTCGACCACCACGAAGAGGTCCGCAAGGCCCTCCGCGCCAAGGGCCTCGAACCCTTCGACGGCGTCAAAATGTCTCGCGGTCCCAAGGGCTTCGACCCCACAAATCCCGCCGCCGACCTCATCCTCCAGCGCCAATGGGGCCTCTCCGCCCAACTCCCCGCCGCCCTGGCCCTGACCCCCGCCCTGGTCCCAAAGATCCTGAGCCTCTTCCGCGCCGCCACCCCCCTCGTCACCCTCCTCAACGCCCCCCTGACGTCCAGATCCCGCAAACCCCTCTTCTAAACAACACCCGCGCTCGCCCCCGGCCGCAGGGACCCTTCCGTGCCTCTTCCGCCTCATCGACGTGCGCAGCCGAATCACCCCAAGCCTCAAAATTAGCGGACCTTACGATCGTGCGGTACCCGTCACAACCGCTGTTGCGCTTGCCCTGCGATAGCGCCACTTTTCGTAGTCATCCCGCAGGGATGGGCGGTTGCCGTTACCCTCGCCCTCACCTTCATCCGCCCTAATCCGCCTTAAGCCGTTCTGATCCGCGTTACGCCTTGTCTTCTCCCCAATCCACCCTTGCTCTCAGCACCAAGCGGGTAAAATCCCTGTTTTTCACAGAAAAATTGACTTTCTTGAGTCAAAACCCAACAAATCCCGCAAAAAACTGTGGAAACCCGGCAAAAGCCGTTGACAAACATCTCGAGACAGTCGAAGGTGGAACTCGGCACGGTTCTCAAACCCGCATGGATACAGGCGATTTCGCTTGCACATCACAGGGACAAGGGGCGCTCGCCAGATATCTTCGAATCACTGCAACACATCTCGCAAGAATCAAGGAGCAACACCATGGCAAAAGGCATGACCAAGACAGCGCTCGTCAAGCTGATGGCGGAAAAGATGGAATTCACGAACAAGCAGACCGCCGCCTTCCTCGAGCTACTCGCTGAGACAGCCGTCAAGGAAACCAAAAAGAACGGCGAGTTCACCATCCCCGGCATCGGCAAGCTCGTCAAGGCAGAGCGCAAGGCTCGCCTGGGACGCAACCCTCAGACCGGCGAGACCATCAAGATCAAGGCCAAGACCGTGGTCAAGTTCCGCGTAGCCAAAGTAGCCAAAGACACCATCGCACCCGTAAAGAAGTAAATTCACGCTCCACCCGGAAACAAAAGGGCGAAACGAGGAAGAAGACAGGATAACGATAGGAAAAAACGGGAACACCAGCAGCTTGCCGACCCCGTTCTATCCCGTCCTTATCCCGCTCTCCCCCTCGTTTCGCCCTTCAACACGTCACAATCGCTTACGCCAAAACCGGCACCCCGGCACTGATGCGTCTCAATCCGCCTTGACCGCCGTTACGCCTTGTCCTTGTACCTTCGGCCCCAACGCCTGCACCACCAACGACACCCCAACCGCCACCACGACACACTGCACCAGCAACTGAGCGTTATACCGCCATCCCGCAAAGCAGAACGACCCCGCCACGATCCACATATAAGCCTCACCCACAAACGCCCGGCCCCACTTCGGCGCAAGTCCCCCCGCAGCAACCTTGGCCCATAGCGAAGGCACTATCCGCGGCACACGCGAGCAATAAGCCTCGTAGGCAGCCCCCACCGTCCGCCGCAAAAACGCCTCTTCCGCCAGGATCAACCGGACCTGCAGCAAACCGATCGTAACAATCGCAAACACCGCACCTGACCGTGGCATCAGCA
>JAYVDT010000700.1:0-2221 GCA_043749265.1 Rhodanobacteraceae bacterium
AACCTGGGAGACTTTCAAGCCGGAATGTGGCTCGGACTATGCCTCGCAACGTGCATGGCCGGAGCGCAGTCAAGGACTGGCGATCCCGTTTATGAGTCATTGATCCGAGAAGTAGCGGCTTTTATGAAGCGAACGGATACGAGACGCATCAGGTGAAAGCTAGGTAAAGTTTTTTTGCCAAAACCGCCTTCGCATCGTTGTGTTTCTGGCGACAGGCTTGATGGCCGCCTGGAGCGCAGTGACGACACCGCAACAGCTACTCTTCGCCAGTACAGCCACAAAGTCCATAAGGCATCAGAAATTCGTTACATGGAGGCTCTTTCGGCGCACATCAGCACGCAAATCAATAAGAGTCTTCGTCATGTCAGTACGACTATTATGACGAACGCAGCGTACACGACAACGAGGAGCGCACCGGATTTCCGTCCTAGACCTTTGCGCAGGAATGACAGGCCCAAAGCAAGTACCGTCATTCCCGCAAGCCACCATAAGGAGAGCATGGATCGGGGGCTGACTGCT
Organism: Rhodanobacteraceae bacterium; assembly: GCA_043749265.1. GTDB lineage: Bacteria > Acidobacteriota > Terriglobia > Terriglobales > Acidobacteriaceae > Edaphobacter. Next base: position 520 of record JAYVDT010000700.1, read on the forward strand.
GCACTGCTGAAGAACAACGCCGGCAGTGATATTCCCACCATCAAGTTGAGCGTGTTGCTGTTGAGGGATTCACTTAGAACAGCCGCTCCTCGCCCGCGTCGCGCTAGCTGAATTGCTGTAACGGCATTCGGAATTCCCGTAAGACTCGCAAGAATGATTGCGCCCAGAACCGGAGTCGAAATCTTCCACATGCCACCGAGAACGATTGCCGAGCGAACAAGTCCGATACTTCCCAGAACAATACAGACGAGGTTTGGGAGAACATCAAGAATATCGGCATAGGATGGACGGCGCGGTTCCTCCTCCATCGCGGCATCGCGATTCGCATCCTGAATGGTCAGTCCGATTGCTCCGCCGAGCCCGAGAAATTGTGCTCCCTTGCGGATGGTCGCAGGTGAGAGAGCGATGGCTGTAACGTAGGGGACCAAAATCGCTGAAATCAGGCCAAGAGCCCAGACGTTCGGCAGCGCACCGTAAAGCTGAGCCATCGTCAAGCTCAATACGCCAAGCGCAACTCCGCCATTGAGTATGAGAGTGCGCCTGTCTACGCGGATCTTTCCAGAAACAAGCGCACTCAGACCTAGCAAAACTGCAAGATTAAAGATGTTCGAGCCGAGAACGATCCCCAAACCTAAATCGTAATTTCCGCTCCGCAAGGCGGAAATGGAAGAGGAGATTTCCGGCGCATCTGCTCCAAGTGCAGCGACGATTCCCAGTAACGATTCCGACAGGAGTAGCCACTTCCCGAGCTGCTCAATCCGTCGAGAAAGTACAGCGCTCGCCGTCACGGTCAGTACGAGGCTGGCCGCGAAGAGGAGTCCAGCTTCCAAGGTCGACAAGGTGGTCTCTCCGTTGAGTCGGCATTGGTCTATCGCAAATCGGTGGATTCATCGTCAGTTCAATGTACATGAAGGACGGGGAAGGCAGACTGTTTGTTATGCATCCTTAGCCAGGACCTCAGTGCTCCCGTCGCGTCCCTCATCACTCCTGGATAAACCGACTTCGCGTTAGCGATTCGATCTTTCGATGAGTGCCTCCGCGATCATGCGCTCATTGAGTCCTGCAGAACGGTTTTACGATCTTCAGGTGGGGTTCTGGCAATCCGAAATGGAGTCATTGCGCAGACACTGGCAGAACAATGGAAAACGTTGTTCCATGCGGCTCGCATGTGCGAGAACGAACCCAGATAGAGCCGCTATGCTTTTCAATGATCTGCTTGCAGACCCATAGCCCCAGGCCATTTCCTGTGGCGCCTTTCGTCGTGAAAAATGGTTCAAATATCCTCGGCAACGTCCCCGCGCTGATATCGTCGATTGTCTAAGCCCGTCGGGTGGGCAGAACATGACGCTCTCGCACTTCAGAGAGCGACCTTCAGGGTGGGAAAGACGGGCCGGCAAAAAGCTGGGCCTGTCCCGAAGGACAGGCCCCTTCAAGTGTTGTGGCTCTCAGGCGCTTACCTTCAGTGCCTTCGGTGCAGGTTTCGGCTCGATCTTTGCAGCAGATCTCGCTTTCTCCTTTGCTGTGAACTCATGCTTAACCTTGAGGGCAATCGCATCGGTATCCACCTTGTACGCCTGGGCTGCGTCGCGGAGAACCTTGCCTCCGTCCAATTGCTTGCTGGCTGAAAGCAGGATGACGGCTTCAACAATTAGCTTGCCGATAACGCTCTCCTCGGCCTTGCGGAGAAAGGCGGTTAGCAGCT
>JAYVDT010000701.1:0-2215 GCA_043749265.1 Rhodanobacteraceae bacterium
CGTTTTACGGAGAGGACATCCACGACTTTGCGTGGGCGGCGAGTCCCCACTTTACCGTAACGACCGGGTCATATCTTTCTGCGATGGGGCCTGTACAGGTGCGCGTTCTTGCGCTGCGGGAGCACCCTCGGGCAGGCCAACGCTATCTGAATATTCTGATGCACTCGCTGAAGCAGTTCGATGCGCGCTACGGGCCGTATCCGTACAAGGTGCTGACGCTGATTGATCCTGAACCAGGCTCCGAGATGGAGGGCATGGAATATCCAACGCTGATCACGGGCGGCACATCCTGGTTCGCTCCCACATATGACACGGAGATCACTGCGGAGCATGAGTTTGGGCATCAGTATTGGTATGGCATGGTCGCGACGAATGAGTTTGAAGATGCGTGGCTGGACGAAGGCATCAACTCCTATACGGAGGTGAATGTGACCGGTGACCTTCTGGGCCGCGATACCAGTTCCATCAAGTTGCCATGGGCCAACCTGTCCGATCTGTCACAGCAGTATCTTGGGTATCTTTCGAGCCGCGACTTCGATCCCGTGACCCGGTATGCCTGGAATTTTCACAATGCGGAGAGCTACGGGGGCGTCACCTATGGCAAGTCCGCGATACTGCTCAAGACGCTCGAAGGCATTATCGGCCAGAACACGATGGACGAGGCCTTGCGGGTTTATTTCATGCGCTTCCGCTTTACGCATCCAACGACCGAAGACTTTCTGAGGACGATCGAAGAGGTGGCGATACGACGCGGAAGGGCGACCCCAGTCTTCGGCAATTCGTCCCGGCCGGGCAGAATTGCGGGTTTGGCCGAGACGGGTTTCCGTCCAGACCTGGCCGCGGCACTTACGCAGCCGGAACAGCCCAAGATCATTGTGGGGTCCAGCCTTCGTCCCTATTTTGAGCAGGCTGTTTACGGGACGCGCGTGCTTGATTACGCGATTGATGACATCTCGTCCGAGCCTTCGCAGTGGTGGCTTCCAGCGAGCAGTGACAAGCACATTCGTAACTCGGTGACAATTCGCAGGATTGGCGACTTCATGCTGCCGGTCACGCTGGAGGTCGTCTTTGACGACGGTTCGCGAATCCGCGAGTGCTGGGATCCGAGCGCTGGGGGCCGCGACGCCAATGACAGATGGAAGACGTTTACCTACGTTCGCACTGCGGAGATTGTCTCAGCGGAGGTCGATCCCGATCACACGGTGCTACTGGACGTGGATCACTTCAACGATAGTCGAGTCGTCGAAGCCAATCGCGTGCCGGCGCGGAAGTTGACGAGCCTGTGGGTCTGGGCGATGCAACTGGGTTCGCAGCTTGCCGGATGGCTGGTGTAACCGTTGAACAAAACCTCCATACCGCCACAGCGTTCCATGTTGATTGACGGGCTTCGCCTGATGCTTGGGAACCTCGGGGCGGTGGTGTGGACGTACGCGTTCAACCTGGGGATTGCGCTAGTGTTTTCGATACGGCTGCATGCGCAGTTGTCGGCTCTACTGAGTCAGTCGCTGGCGGCAGAACGGCTGAACTCCGCGTTCGATCTGGGCACCCTGGGCGCGGTTGTGGAGCGCATGTCGCACAATACTTTGTCCGGTGGAAGCACAAGCAATTACCTGGGGCCGTCGTTCTACCTCGCTGTTTACTTCCTGCTGGTTCCGGGGACTTTATTTTGTTACGCGCATTCGGTGCCTTCGCGACTCTCGATCATGGCGAGTATGGGCTTTCAATTCTGCTGGCGATTCGTGCGGATCACGCTGCTCACGGTGGTAATTTCCGGCGGCATCCTGGGGCCGTTGATTGGCTTGAATATAGTCTGGTCAACGTACGTGGAGGAGCAATTTACGGGAGTTGCGGTCCTCCTGGGCGAGCTTCCGGGTCTCATTTTGATCGTGCTTGTCGCTGCTTTGCTGCGACTCTACTTTGACCTGGTTGAGGTTTACACGATTCAGGTGGGTGATCAATTTCAACCCTCCGGGATACCCGACCGCCGGGTTCGCAGGACTCTGCTACCGGCGCTTCGGACCCTGCGTCGCAACCTGGCACGGGCTTACGGAACGTTTTTGACGTTGTTGATGGTCGGAGCGGTGGCGGTGCTACTAACGGGGTGGATCGCGGTGCAGACGCTGGCACAACCCAGGGTGTGGCCGCTCTTTTTGCTGGCTCAGGTGGGAGTGTTTGTGATGATTGCGACGCGCTTCTGGCAGCGTGCGGCGGAGAC
>JAYVDT010000702.1:0-2214 GCA_043749265.1 Rhodanobacteraceae bacterium
GGCCGGGATGGCGCTCTACTGGTGGGTGGAACGACCTGTGACGCTATTTCTGAACAGTAAACGAACCGCTTCGATGAAGCCGGTGCGGGAGCGGGAGCCCACCTCGTTCTAGGGTCGCACGAGGTGGGTTCTTGCCGGTTTAGACGCGCTCGATGGTGACGGACTCGAGGACGATCGGGGTTTTGGGGCGGTCCATGCCGTCACGGGCTACTTTACTGATCTTCTCGACGATGTCGTAGCCTTCGACGACATCACCGAAGATGGTGTGTTTGCCGGTGAGCCAGTTGGTGTCGGTGACGGTGATGAAGAACTGGCTGCCGTTAGTGTTGGGGCCGGAGTTAGCCATGGCGAGCTTGCCAGGATTTTTGAAGTGGTGGGGGCTGCCCTTGGTCTCGTCTGCGAACTTGTAGCCAGGACCGCCCATGCCGGAGCCTTCGGGGTCTCCGCCCTGGATCATGAACTGGGGGATCACGCGATGAAAGACGGAGCCGTCATAGAGCTTGTCGCCCTTTTTGGAGCGGGAGGTCCAGTCGCGGGTGCCCTCGGCGAGTTCGATGAAGTTCTTGACGGTGAGAGGTGCTTCTTTTTCGAAGAGTTCGCAGACGATGGTGCCTTCGGATGTCTTGAACGTGGCGTAGGTGCCGGGGTTTCTTGCCATGATGTTTGTTGCTCCTTGCGGGTTGGGCGCGTTGATTCGCGCGGGTTAAAGCCGGACTCGCAGGTTCGACGAGCGATTCGGCGGAAAAGGAAATCGTACTTCAGCGGTTGACCATAAGGCGTCCGATTGAATGTCTTACCGGATTTTGATGCGGTTTCCGGTGAGGGTATTCAAAGAACGCTCTACTTCGGTGCCGGAAGGGTCGGCTCTGCGGGTGCCGGGGCCTCTGGTACAGGCAGAGCGGGGGCTGGAGGCATGGGCTGTCCGTCGCGGACGATGGTTACTTTGTTGAGCAGCACGGGGTTAACGGGCTTGTCCTGGGAGTTGCGGTCCACTCGGGTGATAGTAGCGACCATGAGGACGGAGTGGGTGTCGCACTGGCCGAAGATGGTGTATTTGCCATCCAGGTCGGGCTGGGGTAGCTCAGTGATGAAAAACTGGGTGCCGTTGGTGTTGGGGCCAGCGTTGGCCATGGCAAGACGGCCGGCGACGTCGAAGGTGAGGCCGGGAGTGCTTTCGTTGTCGAAGAAGTAGCCTGCGTCGCCGGTGCCGTCACCCCTGCGGTCGCCGCCCTGGATCATGAAGGCGGGGATTACGCGATGGAAGGTGGTGCCGTCGTAGAAGCGAGTGTGCACGACTTTCTTTCCGGTGGTGGGATCGGTCCATTCCTTGGTGCCCTCAGCGAGCCCGATGAAGTTGGCGGCGGCGAGAGGCGATTGTTTGTCGAAGAGCTTGCAGGTAAGACGGCCCATGTTGGTGTCGAAGACGACGGTGGGACCGGTGGGTGTCTGAGGGACTGCGGGTGCGGAGGCGGTGCTGGGGGCGTCGGGGAGTTGCGATATGGGGGTCGGGGTTGCAGGAGGAGCCGGTGGAGGTGCGGACTGGGCTCGAAGGAACGGGGTTGCCAAGGCCGCGGAAGCCAGAAAAAAAGAAGCGATGGACAGGTTTGTACGCAGTGTCGTCACGCTTATAAAGCTACTCCATTGAGATGGACAACTGCAAAGAAGGGTCGGCTGACTGCGGCGCTTGCTCCTGCATCCTACTCGGAGGAGGTAATCATGCAAAAGTATGCGTTGTATGGTCGTTTGAAGGTGAAGCCAGGTAAGGAAGCGGAGTTGGAAGCGTTTCTGAAGCAGGGTGGCGTGATGGCACAGGATGAGCCGGGGACGATTCGGTGGTTCGCGATCAAGGAAGATGACGGGGCATACAGCATCTTCGATACGTTTAATGATGAGGCTGGTAGAGAGGCTCATTTGAACGGAAAGATCGCCAAGGCCTTGATGGCCAACGCGGACACGTTGTTGAGTGAGCCACCCCAGATTCACAAGATCGAGATCCTGGCGGAGAAGTAGAAGGAGCATGGTGACTCTGACCCGTGTCTCAAGAGCGGGACATGGGCTCCATTTTAGGTGGTTACAGGGTCAGGAAGTCATATTGGGCGTCGGTAATGGGGACGACCGAGAGACGAAATTGACGGAACATGATCGAGTCTTTGAAGACGGAGGCCTCTCGGATCTCAGCGAGAGGCTTTTCGTTTTTTAGGCGTTTGACGGGAG
>JAYVDT010000703.1:0-7564 GCA_043749265.1 Rhodanobacteraceae bacterium
CAGAAAGCATCAGCAGACGGAGACAGCTTCATGGACATCCAGACGGAACAGATTAGCCCGGCCGCCGCCCCCCTCACCTTCGCGGAAGAGAAAAACACCCAGACCGAGACTCCTCTCGAATCGCTTGCCTCCATCTGCACCGTGCTCGCCTGCGGCCTCTTTCTCATGGCCTTCGTCTTCCAGAACTTCGTCATCCCCTCCGGCTCCATGGAGTCCACACTCCTCATCGGCGACCACGTCTTCGTCGACCGCATCACTCTTGCCCCGCCCACCAAATGGGCACCCTTCGTCCACTATCGTGACGTGCAGCGCGGCGATGTGATCGTCTTTATGAAGCCCAACCCCGAGACTCCTGACCTGGTCCTGGTCAAGCGGGCCATTGGCATCCCGGGCGATCATATCCACCTCTCCCACGGCACCGTCTACCTCAACGGAATAGCCCAGACAGAGCCCTACGCTCGTCCCGTCCAGGACGATAACGATCCCCAAGATGCCTACGAGCCTGCCCGTGACGACTTCCCCGCCAACGGCGCGCCACCCAACCTCGAAGTCTGGTCCCAGGAGCTCCCCTCCCACGTCGTCAATGGCGACCTCGTCGTCCCCGCCGGCTTCGTCTTCGCCATGGGCGACAACCGCACACACTCGCTCGACGGCCGTTTCTGGGGCTTTGTGCCACGCGAAAATATCCTCGGACGCCCGCTCTTCAACTACTGGTCTTTTACCGCCACCGCAGACCAGATGGACGCCCAGCAGGCATCAGCCGGGGCACGCATCGGTTCCTTCTTTACAACGGGCCTCCACTTCTTTGACAAAACCCGCTGGAGCAGAACCCTGCATCTCATTAAGTAACGAGCTGTATCTAACGTCAGCCCACTTCGTTCTATCGTCTGTTATCTCGCAAGGGTCGGCGGTCGCGCTCGTTCCGGCCATGGCAAATCCTAAGTGCTGCTGAAAGCCTGACCACAACGCGCCCCCATGACACCCAGCACAACGCCAACCCCCGAAGGACGACCACCCATCATGGAGGAGACCCCCTTCGAGCCCCACCAGTTCGACCCTGAAGACCTTGAACCCCGGTCCTTCACCTTCCCCGAAGGCCGCCGCGTCTTCTGGACCATCGGCATCCTCTTCGTGCTCGTCCTCATGGCTCTCCTGCCGCCGCTCGTCAACATGAGTCGCTTCCGCAGGCAGATCACCACCAGCATCAGCCAGAGCCTCGGCCGACCTGTCCATCTGGACTCCGTCACCCTCGAACTCCTACCCATGCCAGGCTTCACCCTCCAGAACTTCGTCGTCACGGAAGATCCCAGTTTCGGTTCCGAACCCGTGATCCACGCCAACACCGTTAACGCCCGCCTCCGCTGGCGCTCCATGTGGCGAGGCCGCGTCGAGTTCTCCCGTATCTCCCTCCAGGAACCCAGCGTCAATCTCGTTCACCTCCCCGGCACCGCCGGAGCAAGTGGCCGCTGGAACATCGAATCTATCCTCCTTCAGGCCTCCCACATGCCCGCCGCGCCCACCGGTCAGCGCGCGGGCGGCACCGCTCCCCGTTTTCCATACATTGAAGCCACCGGCGCACGCGTCAACGTGAAAATGGGCCTCGAGAAAATGCCTCTCTCCCTCACCGAGGCCGACTTCGCCTTATGGCTCCCCCAGCCCGGCCAGTGGCAACTTCGACTGGAAGGCCATCCTACCCGCACCGACACCGCCGCCACCGACACCGGCACTCTCCGCGTCGAGGGCACGTTGGGCCACGCCGCCACCCTTGAAGATGTCCCGTTGGATCTACAGGCAAGCTGGTCGAAAGCGCCCATGGGAGGCGCCAGTTGGGTCCTCCTGGGCCGCGACGCAGGCTTCCGCGGCGACATGAACCTGACCGCCGCCGTCAAGGGCACCGTCGGCACCCATGCGCTTGAAACGCGACTCACCATCGCAAACCTCCGCCGCGACAACTTCGTTCCCGCCCGCACCCTTGACGTCAATATCCAGTGCAGGGCTCAAGTTCTTGGCGCATTCCACAAGCTCAGCGACATCCGCTGCGCCTGGCCCCCCACCGCCGTGGACACGGGCATGATCATCACCGGCGACATTCCAGAACTCCTGCGACCTCGCTCCGCCGCCGTCGAGGTCGCCGTCAAGCAACTTGACGCCGCTCTGCTCCTGGACACGCTTCGCCTCGCAAGCGCCCGCGTCTCCCCGGAGCTCGAACTAAACGGAAGTATCACCGCCGATGCCAGGTGCTGCAGCCCAATCGAGACCACCCCTGCGGCCGTCAGTGCCTTCAACTTCTCCATCGCCAAAGCCAGGCTCAGCCTCGCCGGCGGCAAGCCATTTGTCGATTCCGACATCAATGGCAGCCTCACCGGCCAGCAACTCAGCCTCCAGCCCATAGAAATCGATCTTGGAGCCCCTACCCCAGCGACGTTGGAAGGTCGTGCAGACTTGAACGGCTACAGCCTGCACCTCACCGGCTTGGCCATCCCCCAGCGCCTCCTGCAACTTGCCACAGCCCTACCCCAGTTCGGGGACGGCCTCGCAGCAGTCCTCCCCGAGTCACCGCCCGGTGCAGCCACCCCACCAGCCACGCCCATCCACATCGACCTGGTCTCCACCCGCACCTGGACCACTGGTCAAGCCTGGAAAGTCAACGTCGCAGCGAAACCTGCCACTCACCGCAAGTCCCGGCGATAAACCAGCTGCCTCACCGATTCCTAAATCTGCACCACGGCCTTGTGAATCGTCGTCCCCAGCTCCGGGACACTCCCGTCATTGACCTCCACCGTCTCCGGCGTCCCCTGGAAAAAGATCCTTACCGACCCCAGAGCATGCGGCCCTACCCGCACCCGCTCCTTGATCGACACCTTGCTCGACCGCACCGTGACCGGAACATCCGCAACCGCGTCGCCGTCATTTTTGACCTCAACAGCAACCAGGTACCCGTCGATCTGGCTCTTGCTGGTCATCTGCGTCCGAGCATTCACACGCACAATCGATAGATCGGGCAATCCCCGATCCCGGTAGACCCAGTCATTGAAAAACCATCCCAGTTCCTTGCCGGACGTCTTCTCCAGTGACCGCTGAAACCCCTCAGCATCGCTCCCCAGTCCGGGATTTAGAGTCAGGCTCCGCCGATACGCAATCAGCGACTGCTGGAACTTCTCGTCACCCAACAACTCGCGTAACTGCCAAAGTACCGCCGTCGATTTCACCCGGAGGTAAATATCGGACGAAGCGTCCGTCAGAGGCTGCCCCGATCCCGGCGTCTTGCCCGAAAAGTCCGGCTCCGTCAGAGCCAGCGGTACGGCTGAGCGGCCCAAAGCCGCCAGCGCCGCTTCCCTGCCCTGCGTCTTCTCCGTCCACAGCAGACTCATAAACTCCGGCAGCCCCGTATCGAGCCACACATTAGGAGCCCCATCCACCCGCATCCACGCATGCGTTAGCCCTGATACCAACGTCGGCGCAATCGCAGGAGCCTGAGCCGTTGCACTCAAATGCGCCGCCAGAAAAGCCCCATCTTCAAACGCGATACCCGGATGATCCAGAATCGTCAGCGGCACCGAAGGCGTCGGTCCAAACCAGTTCGCAAGCATAGTCTGAACGCTCTTCGCAGCCGCCCCATACGGATCAATCAATTCGGCCAACGGGGTAATCACCGAAAGCAACTGTCCATCCGTCAACGCAGCATGTTGCGCCGTTAGAAAGAGACTCGGCGACCTATATCCCAGCGGCCCCATCGCAAAATCCGCCGTGGCCACGCCATGCGTCTCGTCCACCAGCGTTACGTCCATATCCGGCCGTCGATCCAGCGCCTGCCCATGGCCGTCGAAGATCGCCGAATCCGGTGGATCGCCCACATACTCAACCGTCAGCCGAAGCCGGATCGTCGCCGCGGCGTTTCTGCGGCGCTCCGAAGCGATTAACTCAAACAGCTTGTTCCCATCGCCAAGCGCGGCCGCAGGCGCCGCCACCGGATACCAAAGCACATTCCCAAAGCCTCGCAACGAGGTTGAACCCGCGTCTGAGGTCGGCAGGATCGCATCCCACTCTGCCTGCGCCGTCCGCCCCGGGTCAGCTCCCAACAACTCCAGGCGCGCCGAAGTCTGCTTGATCTCCCCCGCATAAAATACGGAAACCGTCAGCGAAGCCCCAGGCGCCAGCGGTCTGACCGGCGTCAAAATCGCCTCCTGCGCATAGCCCGTATGGTCTGCATCTGTAGCAATCGGCGACTGCGTAAAAGCCATCGCCATCGCTCCCTGCGGCCCCACAGCCGTCGCCCCAAGCCACCGCAGCGACCCTGAAATCTGCAACGGAAGCCGGTTGATTGGCGTATCCGACCGGTTTACCAGCGTCAGATTCGCGTGAACCTCTTCCCGAGCATCAGCCGGAATAAGGTGCACATCCAGATCGCTCGATGTAATCGCAATCGCGGATCGCTCCGCGTCCGTCACCTTGACTGACGGCAAACTATCCGCTGGCAGGGCCTTGGCGACCGCTTCCTGCCCGACCAGCAAGCCCGGCAATAACAATCCTGGCGCAAGCAGTGCCAATGTCCATCGCTTCAATGTAAAACCCTTCAAGAACCCAAACCCTTACGGGGTTTGACGGGCTTCGGCGCAGGAGGTGGTTTTTTTTCGGTCGTCCGTTGCCGCAGCGCCTCGTACATTACCACCGCACCCGCGACCGAGACGTTTAGCGAAGACACGCTTCCCGCCATCGGAATCCGCAGCAGATGATCGCAGGTCTTCTTCACCAGATCATGCAGGCCGGCGCCCTCGGCCCCCAGGACCAAACAGCAATCCGCATCGAAATCGAAGTCCGTATAGTCCGGCGTGCCGCGTTCATCCAGCCCGATGACCCATACATTGGCCTTCTTCATCTGCTCCAACGCCCGCGTAATGTTCGTCACCCGCGCAATCGGCACATGCTCGCTGGCACCCGCGCTGGTTTTGGCCACGACACCCGTAATCGGCGCCGACCGCCGTTCCGGCAGAATCACGCCGTCCACACCCGCGCCATCGGCCGAGCGCAGCAAAGCCCCCAGGTTATGCGGATCTTCCACGCCATCAAGCGCCAGAAAGAATTTGCGCTCAAACTTGCCCTTTGCCCGCAGCAGATCTTCGATGGTCAGAAACTGCCGTTCTCGCATCGCCGCCACCACGCCCTGATGAGCGTCCGTCTTGGCAATCTTCGTCATTTGGTCTTTGTTTTCAAGCGAGACACGCACACCAGCGACCTTGCACAACTCAACCAGGTGGTCTAGCTTCGGAGCCCGTTCGCGCGAGATCAGTACATATTCCAGGCGTCTGCCGCCGGAGCGAATCGCCTCTTCCACCGGATGCAGGCCGTAAAGAACTTCCATCCTGCGAGTTTACCGCGCAGCCTTCGCAGACGATTGCTTAGAATGAAAGGACTATCACTGCAATGTTGCAACTTTTCCACCGGGAGGACGTCTTGAAACTTGTGAGTATGTCGCAGACACTGACGGGTTCAATTGCAGACGCTGGCCGTATAGAAGAGGCGCAGCGGCAGAACCTCGCCATTGCCCGCGGACTCAAGCGTAACGACCCCGAGCTCCTCGACCAGCTCATCGAAACCTATCAGCATCGCCTGCTCCGCTACCTGCTGTTCCTGACCGGCAAGCGCGAAGTCGCCGAAGACATCTTCCAGGAAACATGGATGCGAGTCCTTCTCCGCGGCGCCCAGTACAACGGCAACGCCCGCTTCGACACTTGGCTCTTCACCATCGCGCGCAACCTCGTCATCGATCTGTCACGCAAGCGCCAGGTGGCCTCGCTCGACGAGATGAGCGAAGCCGACGAAGGCGAGCGCCCATTTGAATTGGCCATGGAGGGCCCTTCGCCCTTTGACCTGTTCGCGACCCGCGAAGATCGCGCCGAAGTCGCCGAAGTTCTACTGAACCTTGAGCCCAACTACCGCGAGGTCCTGGTGCTGCGCTTCCACGACGAAATGTCGCTCGAAGAGATTGCCGGCGTAACCCGGGTTCCGCTGTCAACAGTAAAGTCACGCCTTTACAGAGGCCTGGCCGCACTCAAGCCTCAGGTGGAACAGCTTCGCAGAACCCACGCCGCCGGTCTGGCTTCAGGGAGCGTCGATCGATGAGTGACACCAAAAAAAATGATCTGGATTTCGACGGCTGGGACGACATCGTAGGACTCCGAAGTCGCGCCGCGTCCACTGCAATGGCCTCCGCAACAATGGTCAACCGCACTCACCGCGTCGTCCGTGAGCGAGCCAGGATGATGCAGGCCCGCAAGAGTCATGTGCGCAGCCTCTGGATACCCCTCGCCATCAGCGCCGGCTTGCTCGCCGTCATCTTCTTCGCTGTCTGGAGCGTCCTCGATCAATACGAAGTCACCCCCATCGGCCTGCCTGACGCCAGCCAGCAAATGCTTATCCTTATGATGTGGTGCCTTCCCCTTTCTGTAGCTATCTTGGCCATCGTCTGGTTTCGCCGTGCAAGCGCAAAAGCCGACAACGGGAGCACTCGATGAACTTTCCCTGGGTTGCACGAGAAAGCAACGAAGCCGCTGCAATCGATCCAACACGGCGCACGCCAGCCAACTCCGACGACCTCGGCATGATCCCCTGGTGGTCCATCGTCCTCGCCGTCGCAGCCTTCGCGGCCATGCAGTATCTTTTTCATGGCGTGCTGCCGCACCACAAGCACGAGATGCTTCCGATGCGCTTGCTGATGGGCTACTCCTGGGGCACGCTCGTTGCCAGCTACGTTCTGCTTGTCGGCTATGTCAGCCGGGATGTCAAGCGCCGCAACATGCAGCCCGCGTTGTGGATGCTCATCGTCATCATGATGCCCGGCGGCATCGGTGCGGTTGTCTACTTCCTGCTGCGTCAGCCCATGCTCTCGCGCTGCGCGCACTGCTCCACAGAGATCGCATCTACCTATCACTTCTGCCCGCAATGCCAGTTCCAGATGGCGCCTGTCTGCGGCAGGTGCTTCCGCGGCGTCGAGATCACCGACATCTTCTGCAAGCAGTGTGGCCACGACCTCGAGGAAGACCCTACCCCCCCGCGGCTGCGCGCATTCCACGACTGATACACGCTATCGGCTCATTCGTGATTAACTTGTCCCGATGCCTCTGCGAATCATTATCGTTGACGACGAACCCCTCGCCCGGCAAGAGCTCCAATACCTCCTCGAAAGCGATGGTGGAGTCGAAGTCGTGGGCATCGGCAGCAATGGCATCGAAGCCGTTGACCTGATCCGAACCCTAAAGCCCGACGTCGCCTTCCTTGACGTGCAAATGCCTGGCCTCGACGGCTTCGGCGTGCTTAAGAAACTGCTCGAAAAGAAAACCGCTCTCCCGCAAGTCGTCTTCGCTACGGCTTACGACCGTTACGCCGTGCGCGCCTTTGAAGTCAACGCCGTCGATTACCTGCTCAAGCCCTTCGACCGCGCGCGCGTCACCCAGACAATTGAGAAGGCCCGTGCCCGCATGCCGGCGACCGACGCCGCGCCCGACAGCGCCACCGCGGCCAAGCTCGATGCCCTCCTCAAGCTCGTAGAAGAGGCCGCCCAGCCTGC
>JAYVDT010000704.1:0-2190 GCA_043749265.1 Rhodanobacteraceae bacterium
GACACCCTGTTTCCCGATACCGGCAAGGCCGTCGTCCAGGTTCTTGAGCGGCTCGGCCACACGGTGGACTTTCCCGCGGGCCAGACCTGCTGCGGGCAGATGCACTGGAACACGGGCTACCAGGCCGAGGCGCTGCCGCTGGTCGCGCGCTTTGTGCAGCAGTTTGCGGGAGCTAAGGCGATTGTGGTGCCCTCCAGCTCTTGCGTTGCGATGATGCGCGACCATTATCCGAAGATGGCGGCGCAGATCGGGGACAAAAAACTGATCCAGCAGGTGGCAGAACTTCTCCCGAACGTCTGGGAGTTCTCCGAGTTCCTGACCAAGCGCCTGGGCCTCCACGACGTTGGCGCGTACTTTCCGCACCGCGTAACCTACCACGCAAGTTGCCACGGCCTGCGGAGCCTGGAACTGGGCGACGGCCCCGCTCGGCTGCTCCGCAACGTCCGGGGCATCCAGTTAGTGGAGCTTGACGGGCTGAGCCAGTGCTGCGGCTTTGGGGGGACGTTCGCGGTGAAAAATGCTGACGTCTCTAGCGCCATGCTGGGCGAGAAAGTTCAGGCCATCCTGAACACGAAAGCCGAGATGTGCACGGCGTGCGACAACTCCTGCCTGATGCACATTGAGGGCGCACTGCACCGACAGCGGACCGGCGTCACGACACTGCACCTGGCTGAGATCCTGGCGAACTCGGAGACGGGCCCGCGTGCCGCAGGACCGGGGGGCGACTCTTCAACCAGGGAGCTGATCCTGTGAGTCCAGAGGCCCAGGTAATTACATTTGATCCCGCCCGCGTTCCTACGTTCCAGGTCGCTGCAAGGGGGCTGGTGAACGATGCGCAGCTCCGCAAGAACGTGCGGCATGCAACGGACGTGATCCAGAACAAGCGGCGCATCGTCGTGGACGAGATGCCTGACTGGCAGCAGCTCCGTGAGTCCGGACGCCAGATCAAAGACCATACCCTTCGCCACCTGGACCACTATCTTGAACAGTTTGAGCGCAACTGCACCGCAGCCGGAGGAGTGGTGCACTGGGCCCGCGACGCGGCTGAGGCGCGCGAGATTGTTATCGGCTTGGTCCAGGCATCGGGCTCGAAAGAAGTCATCAAGATCAAGTCCATGACGACCGAAGAGATCGGTCTCAATCATGGGCTTGCGGATGCAGGCATTCACGCATACGAGACGGATCTCGCAGAACTGATCATCCAGTTGGGGCACGATCTGCCTTCGCACATTGTCGTGCCGGCGCTGCATAAGAATCGCCAGCAGATCCGCGAGATCTTCAAGCGCGAGATGAACCTGCCGGACCTCGGCGAGCGCCCGCAGGATCTGGCCGAAGCCGCCCGGACATTTCTTCGCGAGAAGTTCCTGCGCGTTCGCACAGGCGTCAGCGGAGCTAACTTCCTGATCGCGGAGACGGGCGGGGTCTGCGTCGTCGAAAGCGAAGGCAACGGAAGGATGTGCCTTACGCTGCCAGAGACACTCATCACCATCGCCGGCATAGACAAGGTCATCCCGCGCTTTCAGGATCTGGAAGTCTTTTGCCAATTGCTGCCGCGGTCCGCAACCGGCGAGCGCATGAACCCCTATAACTCTATCTGGACGGGGGTCCACCCAACGGACGGTCCGCGTGCCTTCCACGTCGTGCTGATGGATAACGCTCGCACCAAGATCCTCGCCGACACCGAATCCCGCCAGACCCTTGCGTGCATCCGCTGCGGCGCCTGCCAGAACGCCTGCCCGGTCTACCGCCAGACCGGCGGACACGCGTACGGCTCGGTTTACGCGGGGCCGATCGGCGCTATCCTGACGCCGCAACTCGCGGACATGCAACACGCGCAAAGCCTCCCGTATGCCTCGTCCCTTTGCGGCGCCTGCTATGAGGTTTGCCCGGTCAAGATCAATATTCCAGAGGTGCTGATTCACCTCCGCCATAAAATCGTCCAGCAGGATACTCAAGGTATGGGCGTGTTGAACTTGGAAAACCTGGCGATGAAGACGATGGCAATGCTCTTCCGCAGCGAAAAACGTTTCCGCGCCGCCCAGCGCCTGGGCCGCATGGGTGAGCGGCCGCTGGTCAACAAGCAGGGCTGGGTCACATGGCTACCGGGGCTGCTGGGCGGGTGGACCCAGGTTCGCGACCTTCACTCCATGCCCAAAGAAACGTTCCGCGAATGGTTCGAAAAGCGAGGAA
>JAYVDT010000705.1:0-7509 GCA_043749265.1 Rhodanobacteraceae bacterium
AACAGGAGAGACGAGAACCGCGGCAAGTAAGGCAATGAGATGAGGGCGGCAGATCATTGAAGTTAAATCTCTCACACCGCGATGGGATGACGGATTTTCGCCCCTGATTTGTGGGATTCTTCGACCGTTACATGTCGCGCCGTCTCTCTGCGCCGAGGGGTTCATGGGTAGACTGGTGACATCCAAGGCGAGCCACAACTCGGACGAACCCTGACACTGCCCGGCGCCGTTGCACTGAACATGCTGGACATGATCGGCGTGGGGCCGTTCATCACCCTGCCCTTGCTGCTGGGCGCGATGGCCGGACCGCAGGCCATGCTGGGCTGGATCTTCGGCGCTTTACTCGCGGTCTGCGATGGTCTCGTATGGGCGGAACTCGGTGCCGCGATGCCAGAGGCTGGCGGATCCTATCGCTTTCTGCGTACGATTTATCCTGGCCGCCTGGGCAGGTTTCTGGGCTTTCTCTTCTGCTTTCAACTGATCTTTTCCGCGCCGCTCTCCGTGGCGAGCGGGTGCATTGGGCTCTCGCAATACGCCGGTTACCTGCTTCCGTCGCTGCGCGACCATGCCGTCCATTGGGGGCGCCTGGGCGCAAGTCCCGCGACATCCATAGCTATCGGAGCTGTCGTGCTGGCCGTCGTGATGCTCTATCGTGACCTCGCCAGCTTGCGGGTCGTGTCGTATGTACTCTGGTGCACTGTCATCAGCACCATCGGCTGGATCCTGGTGACGGCTTTGATCCACGGCCATTGGTCTCAGGTCGTTTCATTTCCTCCGGGCGCATTTCGCCTGACGCCGGCTTTCTTCTCCGGACTTGCAACGGCCATGCTGATCGCTACCTACGACTTTTGGGGTTACTACAACGTCACGTTCCTGGGGGGTGAGGTGCGCGACGCGACGCGAGTTATTCCGCGGGCCATCCTGATCTCAATCGGTATGGTAACTGTTCTCTATATCGCTCTGAACGCCGCCGTCCTCGCAGTCGTTCCGTGGCAGCCAATGCTCGGAGCGACGGGGCTGGATGCACGGCAAGCTCTTATGTCCTACTTCATGCAGGTTGCATACGGTGGTCGGCTCGGGGCCGCACTTGGCGCTCTGGCGGCAGTGCTGGTGATGATCACGGCCTTCGCCAGCGTATTCTCTCTCTTGCTCGGCTACTCCCGCATTCCGTTTGCAGCGGCTCGCGACGGAAACTTTTTTGAGATCTTCGGCAAACTTCACCCGAAGCGCCGTTTCCCGCACATCTCGCTGCTCTATTTCGGCGGCGTGGCCATCCTGTTTTGCTTCCTCAGTCTGGGCGAGGTCATTGCAGCGCTGGTCGTCCTGCGGATCGTTGTGCAATTCCTCCTGCAACACATTGGCGTTATGGTTCTGCGCAAGACCCAGCCAAATCTGCACCGCCCGTTCCGCATCTGGCTCTATCCGCTTCCGCCACTCCTCGCGCTCGCCGGCTTTATCTACATCCTGGTCGGCCGACCAAATTTTTATCGCGAATTGTGGATGGCGGCCATCGCAATCGTCGCCGGCAGCGTCGCTTATTGGCTGCGAGAGCGCGCAATCGGCGTTTCTTCGCCTCAACCGAAGAGTCTGGTCTGACGTTCGCTCGTCAAACCACTGCAAAATCGCTTAAGATAAGGAGATGAGCGAGATTCTTGAGGCACCGGTCGATGCCAGCAGTCATGCAGCATCGAAGTACACGCGTAACAGCCCTTTCCAGTCGCGGGTGCTGACAAACTACCTGCTTACGGCAGAGGGTTCGGAAAAAGAGACGCGGCACGTCGAGTTGTCGCTCGAAAAGGGCATGGCTTATACGCCCGGAGACGCCGTTGGCATCATCGCCGAAAATCGGCGCGAAGCCGTCGATGAAGTTCTTGATGTGCTTGACTTTACCGGCAGCGAGCGTGTCCTCGACCATTACAAAGTCGAAATTGATTTGGACGAAGCGCTTCGCACCCGCTTGGCGATCGGCAAGCTGACCCGCGGGAGCGTCACCCAGTTTGCAAAGCTGGCCCCGGAAAGTGAGGGCCTGAAGGCCATGACGGGTGCCGAAGGCAAGGCTCGCGCTGAAGAATATTGCTGGGGTCGCGAGTTTGCCGACCTTGTGCGTGACTATCCCGGTCTGGTCAAGGATCCGCAGCAGTTATTCAACATTCTCGCCCGTCTCACACCGCGCATGTACTCCATCGCGTCCAGCCAGGCGATGCACCCGGATAGCGTCCACACTACCGTCCGCGTTGTCCGTTATGACGCCCATGGAGCAGAACGCCAGGGACTGGCCAGCGGCCACCTTGGCGAACGTGCCCCGACGGGCGGCACCATTCCAATCTTCCTTCACGCCAACGGCAACTTTCGCTTGCCGGAAGACTCGTCCACGCCTGTAATCATGGTCGGTCCAGGGACAGGGATCGCACCGTTCCGCGCCTTCCTGGAAGAGCGTCAGGCCAAGGGTGAGACCGGCGACAACTGGCTCTTCTTCGGCGAACAGCGTCGCGCTCTGGACTTCCTCTACCAGGAGCAGTTCGAAGGGATGCACAAAGAAGGTGTGCTCACGCGTATGGACACCGCGTTTTCGCGCGACCAAGCCAAAAAGATCTACGTTCAGGACCGGATGCAAGAGCAATGCGCCGAGATTTATTCATGGCTGGAGCGTGGCGCATACTTCTACGTCTGTGGCGACGCCACCCGTATGGCCAAGGACGTAGAGAATGCGCTGCTTGATGCAATTGCCAAGGGTTCACACGGAACGCTGGAACACGCAGCCGAATACCTGGCCACGATGAAGAAAGACAAGCGCTATCAGCGTGACGTCTACTAGAACAGGCTCAAAAAGAACAGGCTCAAAAAAGAATCCTGGGGAGAGCGGCTTGCCAGCGCTCTCCCCTTTACCGTTTCAAAGAGTGTCATGCCCGGAATGATACTGAACGGGAGTCCGTACCCCATCCATCAGGTGCGCCTGCGGCTCATGATGGCGGAGCTGCGGCTCGTGATGGTTTGGTGGCGTCGAGGACGGCATCACAAACCCGCCATTGGTCTGGACCGAAGCTCCATCCGTGTGCAGATGAGTGTGGATGAGCCCCGTAAGGTCCAGAGTGAAAAGACTGCCCTGAGCCAAGAGCTTGCCAGTGCAAATACCCAGAACGACAATAATCACCAGTGTGCAGACGTCGCGTAGTAAAGACCTTTGCGCACGACTCTCTATCTGCGGAATGCTCGGGACAATCATTTTGGATCCTCCGATGGAAACCAGCATAGCCGCACCACCCGCGGGGCAATATGCCCCATTTGGGTCAAGCGGCGACCTGAAAGTTTTATCGGAGGATCTATGGAAACCCTAAGGTCGGACTAGATTCTGTTGTAATCCGGACGCCAGTCCTTGACGGCTTCCTTGATCTGTCTCGGCTCAAGATTTCCAGCAACCGCGCGGTCGATCAGCGCCGGAAGTTCCGCATCGGAAGCGAAGCGCAACGCGATAATCTGTTTCACTGTCAACGCCTGAGACTGAGCAAGCTGAGCCGGAGTTAGTAGCGATGTGTAGCGAAACCGCTCTTCCAATCGGATAATTCGATCTTGATTTTTCAAGGAGAATTGACGAGACGTACCAATAGCAAAGAAGAAGGCGAACGACATCACAATCCACCACAGGTGGGAGCGCGAGTAAGCCGGCCACTGATTGATCGTGTAGTAAATCGATAGCACGATGTTGGTAATCGCAACCGGCAGGACTAGGAAATGCCAGGCTGGGTCAAAGGCTGCATGACTTTTGAAACTTTGCTGTGCGGGCATGGCCTGAATCATACAGCGATGCGCTCCTAACCAGCACCGAAATTGGTTTAGCCTTGAATCATGATGGGTGAAAAAGCAGTAGAGGCAAAAAAGCGGATCGGGGTGCACCTCGGAACAGCGGGTGGTTGCTGGACAGCGGTAAATCGCGCAGTTGAAGCTGGAGCGAACACATTTCAATTCTTCAGCTCCAGTCCCCGCATGTGGCGCGCCGCAGACGTAAAAGCCGAGGACGCTAACAAGATGCGTGAACTTCGGCTTGCGCACGATGTTGGCCCGGTCAGCATCCACGCCAGCTACCTGATCAATCTTTGTAGCCAGACCGAAAGCGTCCGCACCAACTCCACATCTGCTTTCCGAGGTGAGGTCCAACGTGCGATGGCGCTGGGCGCGGAGTATCTCGTGCTCCATCCTGGAAGCTGGAAGGGCCTTACCCGCGAGGAAGGTTTGCGGCTCGCCGCGGATTCGATTTTAAAGGCAGTAGAAGGCATCGACTTCGTAGGCAAAGACTTCCAAATTTTGATAGAGAACACCGCCGGTGCGGAATTTTCGCTGGGCAGCAAGCTGGAACAGGTTGCCGAACTCGTAGCCACGCTGGCTCCCTGTGCGCCCGTTGCCGTCTGTCTCGATACCTGCCACGTTCACGTCGCGGGCTACGACATCGTCACTCCCCAGGGCTATGCGGAGACCACAAAGCTCATCGGCGAAACGATCGGTTTTGACGCCGTCAAGGTCTGGCACTGCAACGACGCCAAGGCCGACATGGGCTCAAAACTCGACCGTCATGAGCATATCGGCGAAGGCACAATCGGCGCCGAAGCCTTCCGCCGTCTACTGCACGACGAGCGCTTCGCCAAGGCACTCTTCATCGCCGAAACACCAGTCGATAACCCCGGCGACGAAGCCAGAAATGTCGGCGTCCTGCGAACGCTCGCGGCAGGCTAACTCCTTACTCTTGCAGCATTCTTTACAATGGAGGGATGGACGAGAGTTTGATTGAAGATAACTCCGAGCGCATCGACGCCGCGAGATATGCCCCATCCGAGATTGAGCCCAAGTGGCAAGCCCGATGGGACGCAGACCCGACTCTGTACGCTGCTGAAGGTCATGACTGCGGCAAGCCGAAGTATTACTGCCTGGAGATGCTGCCCTATCCCAGCGGCCAGTTGCACATGGGCCACGTGCGCAACTACGCCATCGGCGACGCCCTTGCGCGCTTCATGTGGATGCGCGGCCACAACGTCCTGCACCCGATGGGCTGGGACGCGTTTGGCCTTCCCGCGGAAAACGCCGCACTCAAGAATGGTGTCCCCCCGCGCGAGTGGACGCTCTCGAACATCGCCGCCATGCGCAAGCAGATGCGTCGCCTGGGCCTCAGCTACGACTGGAACAACGAACTCACCACCTGTCTGCCCGACTACTATCGCTGGAACCAGTGGTTCTTCGTCAAAATGTTCGAAGCCGGCCTTGCCTACCGTAAAAAGAGCAAAGTTAATTGGTGCCCCCAGTGCCGCACCGTGCTCGCCAATGAGCAGGTCATCAATGGCCGATGCTGGCGCCATGAAGACACACTCGTAGAGCAACGCGACCTGACCCAGTGGTTCCTCCGCATCACAAAGTATGCGGACGAGCTGCTGACCGGACTCGATAAGCTTGACGGCTGGCCTGAGAAAGTCCGCACCATGCAGCGCAACTGGATCGGCCGCAGCGAAGGCACACTCGTCGACTTCGCGGTCGAAAACTCGCTTGAAAAAGTAAGCGTCTTTACGACGCGCGTCGACACCATCTTCGGCGCAACGAGTGTCCAGGTAGCACCCGAGCACGCGGTGGCAAAGCTCCTTGCGGCCGACAATGCGGACCTGGCGACGGCCATCGACAAGATGGTCGAAGAGCAGAAGGCAGCGCGCGAAGTCGGTGACCTGAGCGCGATCGAAAAGCACGGCGTTGCCACCGGCAAATTTGCCGTGAATCCCTTTAATGGGCAGCGCGTGCCGATCTGGATAGGCAACTACATTCTTGCCGACTACGGAACCGGCGCCATCATGAGCGTGCCCGCGCATGACGAACGCGACTTCGAGTTCGCAAGCAAGTACGGGTTAGAAATCAAACAAGTGGTCGCCCTGAAGGACGCAAGCGAAAGTCCCGCGCTCCCTTATCTCGCTGAAGACGACGCGGTGCTCATCGATTCCGGAGAATGGACAGGACTCGGTTGCGTCGAAGCGCAACAAAAAATGGCCGCCTTTGCAAAGGCCGGAGACTTCGGTTCACCCACTGTCACATATCGCCTCAAAGACTGGGGAGTCAGCCGCCAGCGCTACTGGGGCACTCCCATCCCGATGATCTACTGCCAAAGCGGCGCCGCAGGCTGCTCGCCGGATGAGCCGTTGCCCGTTCCCTTGAGTGAGCTTCCGATCCTTTTGCCTGAGCAGATCGCCATTACCCAGGAGGGAGGCAGCCCACTTGGACGTGTCGCCTCCTTCGTCGAAACAACTTGTCCCAAATGTGGCGGCCCAGCCCGCCGTGAGACCGATACCATGGACACCTTCGTCGATTCAAGCTGGTACTTCTACCGTTACACCGATGCCAAAAATGACCGGGCTCCTTTCGACTCCGCAAAGGTAAATTACTGGTTCCCAATCGACCAGTACATCGGCGGCGTCGAGCACGCCATCCTTCACCTGATCTACTCACGCTTCTGGACCAAGGTCATGCGCGACCTCGGCCTCATCGAAAACAGTGAGCCCGCAGAGCGCCTGTTCACGCAGGGAATGGTCATCAAAGACGGCGCAAAGATGTCCAAGTCCAAGGGTAACGTCGTGAGCCCGGACCTGATGATCGAACGCTACGGCGCAGACGCAACCCGCATGTACGCACTCTTTGCCGCACCTCCGGACCGTGATCTTGAGTGGCAGGAAGAGGGTGTCGCCGGCATCTCGCGCTTCCTTGCCAAGGTCTATCGTCTAGCCACAAAGTACGCTGCGGTTGAAGGCGGTCAGCGTGGCACTAGCGAAAAAGATCAGTTTCTGTTGCGTAAGCTGCACCAGACTCTGGCCAAGATCACGCAGGACTTCAGCGGGCGCTGGCACTTCAATACGTCGATCGCATCCATCATGATCCTCGTGAATGAATTCACCGCCACCGAGTCAGCCATCGACGCCGGTGAAGTGGCCCCCGCAACGGTGCGCGAAGTCCTCGGCGGCCTGGTCCAGATGCTCGCCCCGTTCGCTCCGTTCTTTTCATCAGAACTCTGGGAGCGCATGGGCATGGAAGGAGCGGTCTTCCGCACTGTCTGGCCTGTGGCCGACGCCGAACTCGCACGCGAGAGCGAAATAGAGATCCCTGTGCAGGTCAACGGCAAGCTCGTGACGGTCATCAAGGTAATCGCGGAAGCCGATGCCGAAACGATCAAATCCGCAGCGCAGTTGGACGAAAAGGTAGTCGCGCGCGGAGCAGGAAAGACCATCGTCAAAGTTATTTACGTGCCCGGCAAGCTCGTAAACCTCGTGGTGAAGTAGTGCCGCCACCGGGAGAGATCAGAGGAACGCAGTCTTTCGTTCACACGCTTTCAGCCACCTGGCAGCGCCCTTCGCTGACCGCGCTGGAAGTCGCATGGCGCTGGGCCTACGGCATTCCTGCGCTGGCCTTGATCACGCGAGAAGTCCGGCAAGTCCTGCTCGTTGCAACCAGCGGCACGATGGACCCTGCAACCGTCGGGCTGGACCGAACCTT
>JAYVDT010000706.1:0-2189 GCA_043749265.1 Rhodanobacteraceae bacterium
GAGATGAACCGCCAGGTCTACCGCGAAGCCTTCCATCTCAACGACACCGAAATCGACATCATTGCCGACCTCATCCCACCCGGCGAGATGCTGATTCGCAAAGCGCAATCCAGCAAGAAGGTTCGGCTCAACGTCGATTCCGTCTCGTACTGGATTGCGACCAACAACGCCCGCGACAACCTACTCAAGCGGGAGGCTTTCGCGCAGTACGGCATCGCCGAGGGTGTTCGCCAACTCGCTACCACTCATCCATTCCAACCCCGTCGCTAAGGAGTTCCGCCATGAAGAGACTTACAACCGTACTCGCAATTATGCTCACAACGCTCGGAAGTCTGGCGGTTCACGCCCAGACCGCCTCGCGCAACGTCTCCTATCACTCCCAGGACATCGTGCCGATCCGGGCGAAGGTGAAATACACAACCCTTATCGTTGTCCCTGCCACCGAGAAGATCATGGAGGCCGCCACCGGGGACAAGTACTTCTGGATCGTGGATGTGGTGGGCAACTTCTGCTTCGTCCATCCGGCCAAGGCGGGTATCAGCTCCAACCTCAACCTGATAACGGACAAGGGCAACATTTACAGCTTCACCTTGACCGACATCACCGCATCGGGCGGCGATCCCGATCTCAAGGTCATCATCCAGCCAGCGGATGCTTCCAATATCGTCGCTGCGAATGGACCGGCTCAGTACGTTCCAGCCGCCCAGCTTGAGCAGGCCCATCAACAGATATCGACGCTTCAGTCTCACGTCGGAGCAACCGTCGATGAATACAAGAGTGCCTACCCACTCGCCTTGAAGTTCGATTACACGTTCAAGCTGAACGAGGCTCCCTTCGATATCCAGTCGATCTATCACGACGACAAGTTCACCTATATCAAGACCAATGCGCCCGAGAAGTTCAGCGTGTACGAGATGAGGGACGGTAAGCCGAATCTCATCAACTACGACCTGCGCGATGGGACATACATCATCTCGAAGGTCATGGACAACGGCTATGTCGAGCTGGGCAAGAAAAAGATGGACTTCACGAGAAAGGACTAACGTCATGGCCGATACCGTCACCGCAACAGCAGACCCGAAGCTCACCGACCACACGCCCCAGCCCAAAGGCGTGTTGCAGAAGAACCTCAAGATGTTTCTCTATCTAGGAGCGGTCGTGCTGCTCATCCTGGCTACCGTTATCAGTTCCCGGAAGAAGGCGCCGACGGATGCTGAGAAGGCCAAGGCCAACGGGCCGCAGCCCTATGTTCAGGACAACACCGCGACGAATGTAGACGCCCTACAGCGTCAGCTTGGAGCAGACAAGCTGAAAGCCCAGCAGGACGCTCAGGTGGCAGCAGCAACCGGCAACCCAGCGTCGGGCGGCACGGGCGCACAGCAGGCGGCGGCATCGGGTTTCGGACCAGATGGGCGTCCACTCACCCCGTCGGGAACCTATATCGCCAATGGGCAGCAGAATGGGACACAAGCCAACGGCCAGCCTCAACTCACTCCCTCGCAGCAGGCCGGGCAGCAGCTTGCCGCAACCGAGAAGGAGCGGGCAGATACCGCCCGGTTTTCGTCGAACATCGCCTATGCCCGACCAGCGGAGCAGGTCACGCCTCAGCAGCAGAGTGTATCCCAACAGCCTTCGGGCGTGCCCCAGAACCCCTTTGCTGCCGCAGTGCAGGCAGGTCAGCCAACCGCATTGACAACAGCTAGAGGCGCAGGAGAACAAAGGGCTTCCGGCGATCAGATACCGGCAACGGACTACAAACGTCCGTCTGAGGTCAATATCGACAATGCCGTGGGCCAGCCCTACGTCATTTACGAAGGATTGACGCTGGATACCGTGCTGATGAACCGCTTGGATGGAGACGCGGTGGGGCCGGTGAAGGTTCTTGTGTCGAATCCCGTGTATTCCCACGACCATCAGCACATACTCATATCAGAAGGAACGATCGTGCTGGGCGAGGCCCGCAAGATCGGTAGTGCCGGGTTCGGACAACAGCGCCGGATTTCCGTTGCCTTTCATCGTCTGCTCATGCCAGACGGATACAGCGTGGACTTAGACCAATTCCACGGCCTCGACCAGATCGGAGAGGAGGGTCTAAAAGACCAGGTCAACAATCACTATCTCCAGATCTTCGGAACGTCGATTGCACTCGGCGTCATCTCCGGTGCCTCTCAGATCAGCCAGGGCGGATC